>JBDUBD010000103.1:0-8876 GCA_040004295.1 Sphingomonadales bacterium
GGAACCGGTCCGCCCAGGCGACGACGGGGCGAAAGACGAGCTGGTCGTAGATCAGGATGACCACTGCCATCGCCGCCACCGCCCAGCCAACCGCGTGAAAATCCTGTGCGTCGATCGCCAGCGCCAGCCAAGAGCCGATACCCGGTAGCATGATGCGCGTGTTGCCGACGCTGATCGCCTCCGACGCGACGACAAAGAACCAGCCACCCGACATTGACATCATCGCGTTCCAGACGAGCGCGGGCGTGGCAAAAGGAAGTTCGAGGCGAAGGAAGCGCCGCCAAGGCGAGAGGGCAAAACCGCGCGAAACCTCTTCCAGATCGGACGGGATCGAACGCAGCGACTGGTAGAAACTGAACGCCATGTTCCACGCCTGGCTGGTGAAGATCGCAAAGATCGCCGCCAGTTCGACCCCCAGCTGTTGCCCAGGAAACAAACTCATGAAGAACGTGACGGTAAAGGTCAGGAAGCCCAGGATCGGCACCGACTGAAGAATATCGAGCGCGGGAACGATCACCATTTCGGCGCGCTTGCTCTTGGCGGCGAGCGTCGCGACGACAAAGGTGAAGATCAGCGATGCGCCCAGCGCCGCAAACATCCGCAGCGTCGTCCGCATGGCGTAGGCAGGCAGATTCCACAGATCGAGCACGACCGGGTCCATGCGCAGTTGCGACAGTGGTTCTGCAATGCCCTCCGCACCGCGAATGACGAGCACCGCGAGCCCGGCAAGCATGACAAAGGCAATGGCATCGGCCCAACCGGGCGTCGTCGCGCGCCAGAAGCGCGTAAACGGACGCACGCCCCGGGCCATCTGGGGCAGTTCACGCATGGTCTCACCTCATCGGATGCCGTTGGCAGCACCCCGGCCGAGACTGATGGATCAGGCTCGGCCGGGCACCGTCAGCGGCGCAGCTATTCGACTACTGTCGCTTGGCATTGGGTTGGTCGTTTCCTGATCGTCGGCGAGTCGCACCGACCGGAGCGCCCGTGCCCCCGGGCCTGAAAATTGTCAAATGGTTCCATGTAGGTAACAATATCTCGCATCATTGCGGATATTCACGTCAATCATCCTGTTTGCGTTTTGGCGGTGCCGCAGCTATGGGCGCGCGTCCTGCCAACGGTGGGACTGCGGGAGGCCTCGGCCGTTCGAACCGCTAAACTTGAACCGGGTGCGGTGGCGACGCCAAGCCCAACTACAGAGTGAGACAGATAATGGCGAAAAAGATTACAGGTTATATCAACCTGCACGTCCCCGCCGGCGAGGCAAAGCCTGCGCCGCCGATCGGACCGGTTCCGCTTCGAACAGACCGCATCACAGGATGCGCCGCAAAGCTGGGCTTACGACCTGTTCCGCAAGGCGCGGCTGCTGCCGGTGCTGTTCGCGCCGGTGACCGGGCTGGGCCGCCTGCTGATGGCGCTCGATCGTCGTCCTGCCGGGCGTTTGAAAGCCCCAAGTAACGCCGCCCCCGGCAAGATCGGTCAGGCGATCTGGTTTTCCGTCGTCGCTGTCGCGCTCGTCGCGGCGATATGGCTCGTCGTTGGCTATGTCGCGCATACGCTTGCTGTTGGCGACGTATTCAACGTGATTTGGCTGGCGACAATCACGATGCTGCGCGTCCTGCTGCTGATAGCGCTTGCCAGCTTGATCTGGGTACCGATCGGCGTGTGGATAGGCCTGCGCCCGCGTTGGGCAGAGCGGTTGCAGCCGGTGGCGCAGTTCCTAGCCGCCTTTCCGGCGAACGTGCTGTTCCCCTTTGCGGTCATCGCCATCGTCCAATGGCGGCTGAACCCCGATGTCTGGCTGTCGCCGCTGATGGTGCTCGGCACGCAATGGTACATCCTGTTCAATGTCATCGCGGGGGCGAGCGCCATCCCCAACGACCTGCGCGAGGCGGCGGGCATGTTCGGCGTGACGCGCTGGCAATGGTGGCGGCGACTGATCATTCCAGGCATCTTCCCCTATTACGTCACTGGTGCGCTGACCGCTTCGGGCGGATCGTGGAACGCGAGCATCGTTGCCGAAGCAGTGTCATGGGGCAGCACGCGCATCGAGGCGACGGGGCTTGGTGCGTACATCGCCAAAGCCACTGCCGCCGGGGACTATCCGCGCGTGACACTCGGAATCGCGGTGATGTCGATCTTCGTCATCGGGTTCAACCGCCTGCTCTGGCGACCGCTCTACCGTTACGGCGACCGCCGCCTGCGCCTCGCCTGAGTTACCGAAACCCCGAATTACCGAAACAAGGAGCCTGAGCATGGCCACCATTCTCGCCCCCGAAACCGCACCGATCCTCGTTTCGGTCGAACATCTCCGCCACCGTTACGGAAAGGCCGGCAGTGGCAGCTTGCTCGTACTCGACGATGTCGACCTGACGCTGCGAGAGAACGAAGTCGTCGGCCTGCTCGGGCGCTCCGGCTCGGGCAAGTCCACCTTGCTGCGTTCGATTGCCGGGCTGATGCGTCCCGACGAAGGGACCATCGACTTCGTCGCCGATGAAAACGGAAGGGCGCCGACCGTCAGCATGGTGTTTCAGACCTTTGCGCTTTTCCCCTGGCTGACGGTGCTGCAGAACGTCGAACTGGGCTTGGAGGCACAGCGGGTGGCCCCCGTCGAACGCCGCTCCCGTGCGCTCGCCGCCATCGACCTGATCGGCCTCGACGGGTTTGAGAATGCCTATCCCAAAGAACTGTCGGGCGGCATGCGCCAGCGCGTCGGCCTCGCCCGCGCCATCGTTGTCAACCCGTCGCTGCTGCTGATGGACGAGCCGTTCTCGGCGCTCGACGTGCTGACGGCAGAGACGCTGCGCACCGACTTGCTCGACCTGTGGTCGGAAGGGCGGATGCCGATCAAGTCGATCCTGATCGTCACGCACAATATCGAGGAGGCGGTGCTGATGTGCGACCGCATCCTCGTCTTTGCGTCCAATCCCGGCCGCGTCGCGGCGGAGATCAAGGTCGACCTGCCGCAACCGCGCGACCGTCTCGATCCGTCGTTCCGTGCGCTGGTCGATGACATCTACGCCCGCATGACCGCACGGACCGCACCCGAACCCGCCCGCGACGGCGTGTTTCCCGGCACGGGGATCGCGATGGCGCTGCCGCTCGTCTCGACCAATGCGCTGGCTGGGCTCATCGAGGAGGTCGATGCCGCGCCCTTTGACGGTCGCGCCAGCATGGCCGACCTCGCCGACCAGCTTCAGCTAGAGATCGACGACTTGTTCCCGATGGCGGAGACGCTGCAACTCATGCGTTTTGCCGATCTGTCGGGCGGAGACGTGGCGCTTACCCCCGTCGCGCGTCGCTATGCCGCCGCCGATGTCGATGCGCGCAAGGCGCTGTTCGCCAAGAGCCTGCTCGCGCACGTCCCTCTCGTCCAGCATATCCGCCGCATCCTCGACGAACGATCGAGCCACACGGCCCCCGCGCGTCGATTCCGCGACGAACTGGAGGATCATATGTCGGAGGATTATGCGGCAGAGACGATGCGCGCGGTCACGCATTGGGGCCGCTACGCCGAAATCTTCGCCTATGACGAAGATGCCGACCAGTTCAGCCTCGACGATCCCAGCTGATGCGCGCGATATTGAAAGGGGTTGCGGCGGTCGTGCTGGCTGGCATCGGCGCGCCCGTTCTGGCGTCGGGCGGCGCACATGTCATCGACGATGCGGCGGTCGAAACGCCCGGCACCTGCCACGTCGAGACCTGGGTCACGTTGACGAGCGACGATGCGACGCTCGTCAATGTCGGCCCCGCCTGCACGCGCCTGTCGTGGCCGAACGTCGAGTTCGGTGGCTTCATCGCGCACAGCCGCACACCGGGGTCCGACGACACGCTGGTCGGCCTGACCCCGAAGTTTGTATTCCGGTCCGAAGACAAGGGGGTGGGCATCGGCCTGGCCACCAGCGTCGGTTACAGCGTTACGCACGGTCGATTTGAAACGGCTAGCGTCGTCATGCCGCTGACCATCCCTGCCGGTCGCCGGGTGCGGGTCAATCTCAACATCGGCTGGCAATGGTCGCGGGCGACCGACAGCCACGACCTCTTCGTGGGCGGCCAGGCCGAAGTCGCTCTGACCGGAAAGCTGACCCTGATGGTCGAAAGCTTTACCCGCGATCAAGGCAATCCGGGCGGACAGGCCGGACTGCGCTGGACGCCCGATAAGGGGAATGTCGATCTCGACCTGATCGGCGGGCGTTACGTCGATGGTGTGACACGTAACGCAATTACGTTCGGGGTTACGGTTCGAAGATAGGGACGCGAGGCTCGTAGTGCCCGAATCCGCGTCGACGTTACTTCGAGCGTTCGACCTGTTCGAATTCGAGCTCCACTGGCGTTGCGCGACCGAAGATGCTGACCGACACCTTCACGCGGCTGCGGTCGAAATCGAGTTCCTCGACGATGCCGTTGAACGACGCGAACGGGCCTTCGAGAACCTTGACGCTGTCGCCGATCTCGTAATCGACCTTGATCTTCTGCTTCGGCGCTGCGGCAGCTTCTTCACGGGTGTTCAGAATGCGCGCGGCTTCGGCCTCGCTGATCGCTTGCGGTTTACCGCTGCTGCCCAGGAAGCCGGTGACTTTCGGCTGGTTCTTGATGAGGTGATAGACGTCGTCGGTCATCGCAAGTTTGGCGAGGACGTAGCCGGGAAAGAATTTGCGTTCGGACTGAACCTTCTTGCCGCGGCGGACTTCGGTCACGGTTTCGGTCGGCACTTCGACCGACTCGACGAAAGGTTCGAGGCCCAGGCGGGTCGCATCGGCCAGGATGGCGTCGCGGACCTTGTTCTCGAAGCCCGAATAGGCGTGGATGATGTACCAGCGCGACATTGTTACCCCTGAACCTTAGACTTGGCCGACGAAGCCGAGCAGGAACTGCACGATCCCGCTGAACATTGAATCGAGAGCGAAGAAAAAGATGGCGAGCGTCAACGTCATCAGCACGACCATCATCGTCGTCGTCATCGTTTCACGGCTGGTGGGCCAGACGACCTTCTTGGTCTCGGCCTGAACCTGCTTGATGAACTCACCCGGAGTCGTTTTCGCCACGTCAGCTTTTCCTTGTTGCGATCCGGACAGCCGCCCGGCCCCGGAGTTTCCGGAAGAAGGTGGCTCGCCGATGTCGCGAAGGGGGCCAGATAGCGTGGCGTATCGGGAAAATCAAGCGACGGGCGGTCTCAGGGGCGAATTGCCGGCAGGCGTGGTCCACGAGGATTTCCGGCCGGTGCGACGGCGAAGTTGACACGGTCCAGAGGCACGGATTTATGCTGGTTCTGCGGTCGCACGAACGGTGTCGCGTGGTGGTCGACGAAGGGCGTGGATGAAGCATGGCCGCTATATGGTGTTGAACTGCGATGTAGGACAGCCAGTCAGACGGATAAATTCGCCAGCTCATCGGTCGCGGCAATGCTGCGCCGCGATACACGCCTCGCTACGGCTGGCAGGAGTGAGGGGACTCGAACCCATGACCCTCGGTTTTGGAGACCGATGCTCTACCAGCTGAGCTACACTCCTGCAGCCGGACGCGCGCCTGTACTCCGCATGATGCAGACGTGCAACCGCCTGTCGGCATAACGCTTCAGGCGACGTTGCGGCGCACCGTGTCGAACAACAGGCGGGCGTCCTCGGCTGGCATCGGGCGACCGAAGAGATAGCCCTGAACCTTGCGGCAGCCCAGGCGCCGGACCAGCTGATATTCCGCGTCGGTTTCAACACCCTCCGCCGTGGTCGTCATGCCCAGGCTGTCAGCCATGGCGACGACGGCGCGGATGATCGCGAGTGCCTCGGGCACGTTCTTGGCGGCACCCTGAACGAAGCTGCGGTCCACCTTGATCGTCGAGAATTTCGTCTTCGACAAATAGCCGAGCGACGAATAGCCGGTGCCGAAATCGTCAAGCGCCAGCCGCACGCCGAGCTTCAGCAGCTGTTCGAGGATCGCGACCGCGCCTGCGCCTTCGCGCATGAACACACTTTCGGTAACTTCGAGCTCGAGCCGATGGGCGGGCAGGCGGCTATGCGCCAGTGCCGACACCACCGCAGTTACGAAGTTCGCATCGGTCAGTTGTTCGGCCGAAACGTTTACCGCGATGCGCACCGTGTCGGGCCAGCGCATCGCCTCTTCGCACGCCGAGCGCAGCACCCATTCGCCGATCGGTCCGATCAGGCGGGCCTCCTCTGCGACGGGCACGAAGCGTACCGGGCTGACGTTGCCCAATTCGGGGTGTTGCCAGCGGAGCAGCGCTTCGAAGCTCTCGATAATACCGCCTTCGGCACTGACAACCGGCTGGTAGTGAATGTGGAACTGGTTCTTTTCGAGCGCCTTGCGCAGTGCAATTTCCAGCACCCGCCGTTCCTCGGCATGGGCATGAAGCTGTGGTTCATAGGCGTTATGTGCGCCGCCGCCGTCGTCCTTCGAACGATAAAGCGCGAGGTCGGCGGAGCGGATCAACATTTCGACCGAGCGCCCGTCGCGCGGGCCGGTGGCGGTGCCCACCGATGCACCGATATACAGCGTGTGTTGGTCGACTTCATACGGTTTCGACAGCGTTTCGATGATGTTGCGTGCCAGGCGGCTGATCTTGGCCGAATCGCTTGCGTCGCGGACGACCACGGCAAATTCATCTCCACCCAGACGACCACAGCTGTTGCCGTCGGTCATCAGGCTTTGCAGCCGCTCGGCAACGCGCGTCAGCAGCCGGTCGCCCATGGGGTGACCGAGCGTGTCGTTGACGGCTTTGAACCGGTCGAGGTCGATCATCATGAATGCACAGCGTCCGCGCCAACGCTCTGCTTCCGCCATGGCTTCGCCCAGGGCCTCGGTGACTTGCAGGCGGTTGGGCAGGCCAGTCAGCGTGTCGAACCGCGCCATATGGTTGATCTTGTCGGCACTGCGGCGCTGTGCCGTGACGTCCGATCCGACGCCGCGAAAGCCGAGGAACGATCCCCTCTCGTCGTAGCGTGGCGACGCAGACAATTCCCACCAGTGAATTTCGCCGTTTATCGTCACCGGCAGGATCAGGTCGGAAAATGCTTCGCGACGCTTCAGCTTTTCGGCCAGTTCGCGCAGCCCGGCAGTGAAATTCCCGGCTTCCCAGCTTTCGCCTGCCAGAATCTGGAGCAGTGGTTTTGCATCGAGCGCGTCGCTTTCGACGCCGAGCGCATAGGCAAAGCGCGGGCTGACATGCGTCAGGCACTTGGACGCGTCGGTCTGCCACATCCAGTCGCCGCCGGAATCGTCGAATTCGCGCAACAGCAGGCTGACGACCTCATTCTTTTCGGCAAGGACAAGGCCGGCAGATTCGTGGACGATGAAGTTGCGTCCGGCAAGGAGGCAGGCCCCCATGAAGCTGCCAGTGAAAACGGCTGCGATCGCCGCAACGAGATTGAGGCCCAGAGTGTATGTTGAATAGGCCAGCGATCCACCGGTGATCAGCAGGAAGATCGAGGTAGCGAGCGGTACAGCCGATAGCGCGAAGGCGGCGGAGGCCATCAGCGCTGTCATCAAGGCCCAAAGCAGCAGCAACTGGACCGGCGATGCGTGCGGCGCAAACAGGATGAACGCCGAGCCCCAGGCTACGCCCATCAGCATCGACCAGATGCTTTCGCCTTGCAGTTCGGCGCGGCTAGCGGTCTGGATAACCATGCCGCGATGCCGCAGCTTGGGGTATCCCGCCAGTGCCACAAGCGTTCCGCAGGCCAATCCCCAACTGTAGAGTATCGTATGCGGTGCACTGTCCATCATCGACATCATGACAGCGACGACACCAAGGACCGAGGTGACCAGCTTTACCGGCGCAAGTCTGTGAACGACATTGACCTGCGCGCCACGGACGCGGCCCCAGTCGGCACCGACATGCTCTTTCAGGCCTAAAACCGTCGCCCATTCGAGCTTTACTGCGCCGGAAGCCGGTGGCGTGGATGATGTTTTCTTTCTCACACGCCGCCATTAGCGCGCAAGACGTTAGCTTTCGGTAACTGACATCAGGACTCAGGCGGCAAGTGCGTAAGGCTGGATCTCGCCCGACAGGTACAGGTTGCGAGCCTTTGCGCGGCTGAGCTTGCCCGAACTTGTCCGCGGCAAGGTGCGTGGTGGTACCAATTCGACGACGCAATTCATGCCGGTGATGCCGCGTACCTTTTCACGGATGGCGTCGCGCAACCGTGCCCGTTCAGTATCGTCAGTCGTCCGGCACTGGACCAGCACCGCAGGCGTCTCCTCACCGCCGGGCGTGGTGATTGCAAAGGCAGCGATGTCACCGGGTTTGAACCCGGGAAGCTGTTCGACCGCCCATTCTATATCCTGCGGCCAGTGATTCTTGCCGTTGACGATGATCATGTCCTTCGCCCTGCCCACGATGAAGACATAACCATTCGACATATACCCCATGTCGCCGGTGTCGAGCCAACCGTCCTTCATGCAGGCCGCAGTCGAAACCTCGTCGCGGAAATAGCCCGACATGATCGAGGGGCCGGAACACCAGACTTTGCCGAGTGCGCGTTCGGGCAATGGCGCGCCGTCATCTTCACGGATCTCGATCTTCATGTCGCGGGCAGGCTTCCCGCAATTCACGATGGCGCGGAAACGCTGGGGGCGCTGGCCGTCTTCGGGCACGCCCGACAGATCGGTTTCCTCAACGAGTTCGACATTGATGCCTTCACCCGGAGGCATGATGGATACCGCGAGCGTAGCCTCGGCAAGGCCATAGCTCGGTAGGAAGGCGCTCGCCTTGAAACCGGCAGGCGCAAACGCATCGACAAATGCCTGCATGACGTCGGGCCGGATCATGTCGGCGCCGTTGCCCGCGACGCGCCAGCGCGACAGGTCCAGCCGCTCGGCGATCTGCGACTGCGAAGAGATGCGCCGTGCACAAATATCGTATC
>JBDUBD010000027.1:0-28367 GCA_040004295.1 Sphingomonadales bacterium
ATTTCGCGCTGCGTTATCCGCTGGTCGACGGGCAGGGCAATTTCGGCAATATCGATGGCGATAACGCTGCGGCCTATCGCTATACCGAGGCGCGGCTGACTCAGGCGGCGCTCGACCTGATGGCCGGGCTGGACGACGGAACTGTCGACTACAAGCCGACGTACAATGGCGAGGAGGAAGAACCCGAAATCTTCCCCGGCCTGTTCCCGAACCTGCTGGCGAACGGTGCAAGCGGGATCGCGGTCGGCATGGCGACCAGCATTCCGTCGCACAACGTCGCCGAGGTCATCGATGCGGCGATGCTGCTGATCGACGATCCACGCGCCGATGACCCAGCATTGCTTGAGCATGTGAAGGGGCCGGATTTTCCGACCGGCGGCCTTATCGTCGATCCGCCCGCGTCGATCGCGGCAGCCTATGCAACCGGTCGAGGCAGCTTTCGCGTCCGTGCGCGCTGGTCGGTCGAGGATCAGGGGCGCGGCACCTGGATCGCGGTTATCACCGAGATTCCCTACGGTGTTCAGAAGGGCAAGCTGATCGAGGCGCTGGCCGCGCTGGTCAACGACAAGAAGCTGCCGATCCTCGCCGACGTTCGTGACGAGAGCGACGCCGATATCCGCCTCGTCATCGAACCGCGCAGCAGGGCGGTCGATGCCGATGTGCTGATGGAAAGCCTGTTCCGCATGTCGGACCTCGAGGTTCGCGTGCCGCTCAACATGAACGTGCTGGGCGCCGACCGCACACCGCGCGTCATGGGACTGAAAGCCGTGCTCGAAGCGTGGCTGGCACACCAGATCATCGTCCTCGTGCGCCGGTCGCAGCACCGCATCGGCAAGATCGACGACCGGATGGAGCTGCTCGACGGCTACATCATCGCTTTCCTGAACCTCGACCGCGTGATCGAGATCATCCGCAACGAGGACGAGCCGAAGCCGCTGATGATGGCCGAATTCGGCCTGAACGACCGGCAGGCCGAGGCCATCCTCAATATGCGGCTGCGCAGTCTGCGGCGGCTCGAGGAAATGGAGCTGAAGGCGGAACGCGACAAACTCGACAAGGAACGGGCCGAGCTTCAAGCCCTGGTCGACAGCTCGACGCGGCAGAAGACACGGCTGAAGAAAGACCTCGCCAAGCTGCGCGAACGCTATGCGCCCGAGACGGTTTTGGGGAAGCGGCGCACCACGATCGAGGAAGCGGCACCCGCCAAGGACATTCCCCTGGAGGCAATGATCGAGCGGGAGCCGGTTACCGTCATCCTGTCACAGAAGGGATGGGTCCGTGCGCTGCGCGGACATGCCGATCTGGCGAGCGCGGAAACGATGAAGTTCAAGGAGGGCGATGGTCCCGCCTTCGCGATCCATGCGCAGACAACCGACAAGATCGTCCTCGCCGCTGCCGACGGTCGCTTCTACACGCTGGCCGCCGACAAGCTGCCGGGCGGGCGCGGCTTCGGCGAACCGGTTCGGTTGATGGTCGATTTGTCGGGTGAAGTCGGCATCGTTCAGTTGCTGGCAGCGCGCACGGATACGCGGCTGCTGCTGGCCGCAAGTGACGGGCGCGGATTCATCGTGCGCGTGTCGGAGGTGATCGCGGAAACGCGCAAAGGGCGCCAGGTCGTCAACCTTCGCCCCGGCGCCAGCCTCGCGGTCGTACGCATCATTCCTGCCGACCATGATGCCGTGGCCTCTATCGGCGAGAACCGGCGCTTGCTGGTTTTTCCCCTGTCCGAGTTGCCGGAAATGGGGCGCGGGCAGGGCGTCACGTTACAAAAGTTTCGCGATGGCGCGCTGGGCGACGTGACAACGATCAAGGCGGCGGACGGTATCAGCTGGGCGATGGGTGGCGACAGCGGTCGCGTGCGTACAGAAACCGACCTGCTGCCGTGGCGTGCGGCACGTGGTGCCGTCGGGCGAAATGCGCCCACCGGTTTTCCTCGCAGCAACCGGTTCGACGCCTGAGTATTCGCTTTACCGGATGTTTTAGAGCGGGTTAACCATTTGCAGCCTAAGCGAGGTCAATGGGCGTCGCTTCACTATCGGGCAAAGGCAAAATGCCGGCCACACAAACAGAGGCGCTCGACGAGACGCCGCTGTGTGTCGAGGCGCGCCAAAAATACCTCGATGCATTGCCAGTGGCCACTGCCGTTGTAGCCTGGACGAAGCGGGGCACGGAGGTTCTGGCCCATAATGGTCCTTTTGCACGGCTCGATTCGGGGATGGTCCCATCGCGGCGAACCGGCGACATTCTGACGCGCGTGGGCGCAGCCAAGGCCATACGCCGCGTCGTGACGGGCGAAAATTTGACCGAAAAATTCGACTGGCGCGACGGCGGGATGATCGATGGCCGTCATTTCACCGTCGGGGTTTCACTGCTGTCCCCTAGCTTGAGCCACGACGCCCGCGTCCTCGTCACGATGATCGACCGGACCAGCGAGGTCCAGGCGGGCGAATCGCTGCGACGGCAAATCCTGACCGATCCGCTCACCGGTCTCATCAATCGCGCGGGTTTTGTCGAGGCGCTGGAAGCACGCATCGCCGACGACGGCCCAGAACCCTATGCGATGGTGCATGTCGATCTGTCGCGGTTCAGTCGGGTCAATGAATGTGTCGGCTCGCTGGGCGGCGACGAATTGATCATCACCGTTGCGCGCCGGTTGACAACCGTTCTGCGCGGGAACGACATGCTGGCACGAACGGGAGCCAATGAATTCGCCGTCGTGGTGAAGCTGCTCGATGGTCCCGGCGACGTCCTTCAGGTCGCACGCCGCGTCGAAAACGCACTGGCCCAGCCATTCACGCTGTCGGATTTCGAGATCAAGATCGACTGCGCCATCGGTTGTGCGCTGGCCAGCGACGGGGACGGCGATGCCGAAGGACTCATTCGCCATGCGCAGCTGGCGCTGAAGTCTGCAAAGTCGACCAAGCGGGTCGAAATGTACCAACCATCGGCACTCGACGCAGCCCGTCGCCGGTTCATGGTGGAAACCGAGCTTCGGCGCGCTATCGAGCGCGACGAATTGTCGATGGCATTCCAGCCGTTGATGTCGCTTGCCACGGGAAAGATTGCCGGGTTCGAAGCTCTCGCGCGCTGGGAGCATCCGGAACATGGCGCAATTCCGCCGAATGAGTTCATCGCCGTCGCCGAGGATTCCGGCCTGATCGTTCCGCTCGGCCGATGGGCGCTGGACCATGCGATGGGGAAACTGGCGGCGTGGGACAAGCGCGTCGGGTACGAACTGCCGCTGTATTTCGGCGTGAACCTGTCGCACATTCAGGTCGCGCGGGATAACGTTGCGGGCGTCGTCGCCTCTACGCTGGCGCATCATGGCATTGCCGG
Organism: Sphingomonadales bacterium; assembly: GCA_040004295.1. Lineage (GTDB taxonomy): Bacteria > Pseudomonadota > Alphaproteobacteria > Sphingomonadales > Sphingomonadaceae > Sphingomonas_O. The sequence goes on from JBDUBD010000027.1 coordinate 3,337, forward strand.
GCGGCGTCTGGCGATCGAGCTGACCGAGAGCGTGATCGTGGGCAATCCGGAACGTGCCGACCGCACACTCCGCGCCTTGAAAGCATGCGATGCAATCGTCGCGATGGACGATTTCGGCACGGGTTTTTCCAACCTGGCCTCGCTTCAGAAACTTCCGATCGACGTGCTGAAGATCGACCGCAGCTTCGTGACCGGCATGCTCGACGACCCCGACAAGGTGGCGATCGTCCGCGCTATACTGGGCCTTGCGCAGGCACTGGGCATGAAGACGACGGCCGAAGGCGTGGAGACCGCCGAGTTAGCGCGGACGCTCGCGGCTATGGGCTGTACGACCGGGCAGGGGTATCATTTCGCTCGTGCCCTGGATGCGGAAGATGCACTGGCCTTCGCGCTTAACTCGCTCGGCTGACTTCGCCAGCGACGATCGCTTCGAACCGTGTGCCGTGCGGAAATCCTTCATCCACCCAGCGTTTTTCGATCGCCGAGAGCGTTTGCGCCACGATGGGGCCGGGCTTTAGCCCCAGCGCAATCAACGCGCCTCCGGTGATCGGCAGCGTCGGCGCGGTCCAGTCCGACAGGCGCGTGACGTCCGCTGCAGTGCCATTGTCGAGAACGAGCCGGTCGATCGCCCCGACATTGCCCAAACGATAGGCCATCGCTTCGGGTGTTCCGTCGATGGGCTTTACCGCCGCAACCAACCGTCGTGTCATCACGTTCGAAAGTTTCAGCCGCGCGCTGATGCTGGCGGCAAGATCAGCACGCCCATCGATCAATGCTGCGAGACGCCGGACCGCATCGCCGGGTACACCAAGTCCATTTTCGCGCGCCACGCATCGCGCGAGCGGGGCCGCGTCCTCGAACTCGGGCAGGACCGGTCGCAGGATGCCGTTGTCGATCATGATCCCGACAACGGGTGCGGGATCATCTGCATCGAGCAGTTTCAGCAACTCCGCCGCGATGCGTTCGCGTGACAATGCCATCAGGTCGTTGGCGCGTGTCGTGCATGCCGCGAGCGCTGCATCGTCGGGCGGGCCGACGCCATAGCGTGCATGGAACCTGAAGAACCGCAGGATGCGCAGATGATCTTCCGCAATCCGCGTCCGGGGATCGCCGATAAAGCGGATGTGCCGCGTGGCGATGTCGGCTTCGCCGCCGAACCAGTCGAACACCTCGCCGGTTTCGTTGTCCGCATAGAGTGCGTTGATCGTGAAATCGCGTCGTGCCGCGTCCTCGCGCCAGTCGTCGCTGAACGCGACCGTTGCGTGTCGCCCGTCTGTCGAGATGTCGCGGCGCAGCGTCGTGACTTCGATCGGTCCGCCGCTCGGTACGGCCGTCACTGTTCCGTGCGCGATTCCGGTAGGGACGGCCTTGATTCCGGCAGCTTCCAGCCTTTCGACGACTTCAGCGGGCGAAAGGCGGGTTGCGAGGTCGATGTCTCTGACTGGGCGGCCCAGCAGGCTGTCGCGAACGGCACCGCCGACCAGGCGTGTCATCTCGCCTCCGCCCAGCGTCGCGATGAGGTCGGCCAGGTCTTGTCGGTCGCGCCAGGGCGCATGCGGCAGCGTCACCATGCCAGCCGCGCCGACAAATTGGCGAGCATTGCCGCCGTCGCGCCCCAGATACGTCGTTCGCCCCACATCGCCTCGATATAGGTCCGTTGCCTTGGCCCGACCGTCACATGCTGTTCGCGGAAATTGGCCTGGTCCAGCACGAAGGCGAGAGGAACCTCGAACACGGCTGCGACCTCGGCATCATGGGGAACCAGCGGCAGATCGGCCGGGATGACGGCGACGACCGGGGCGATGTTGAATCCGGTTATGGTCCGGTACGGCTCGAGGACGCCGACGATGTCCACCTTTGAAGGGGGCAAAGCGACCTCTTCTTCTGCCTCGCGCAAGGCGGCGGCGATTGCGTCGACATCGCCGGGATCCACACGGCCGCCGGGAAAAGCGACCTGGCCGGCGTGGCTGCGCATCGTGTCGGGGCGTTGCGTGAGGATAAGGCCGGGTTCGGGCCGGTCGGTTATGGCGATCAGGACCGCAGCGGGCGTCCCGTCGTTCCCGACGGCCTCCCGCAAATCGCTCGAATAGCGGGCGGGGTTTCCTTTGGTTGCGGCAAGGCTGGCGCGCAGCCGGTCGGCGAGCGTCATGCGTTCATCGGAAAGAAGGCACTGTCGCTCCACACGCCCGGTGGCTCGGCGCCTTCTCCGAGAGCGATCTCGGCAAGTTCGTAATAGACCGGTCGCGCAATCAACGCCTCCAGTCCGCCGCGGACATGCAGATAGGGATGCGGTCCATCGTCGCGCTCTTCGAAGCGCACGACGTTGTCCGGACCCGCAACGATCAGGTCGTCGGTGTTGAGCCGGAATGCCAGGCGGCGGTCGTGGCCGCTGCCTTCGCTTTTGACTTCGACCGCCACGAACGCGGCGTCGTCGACCGCGATGTCGAGCTTTTCGCCCGGCGTAACGAGGACATGGCCGCCATCGGGTTCGCGACGCAGGATCGTCGAGAACAGCCGGACCATCTCGTGCCGACCGATCGGCGATCCCTGATGAAACCAGGTGCCGTCACGCGCGATCCGCATCTCGCTGTCGCCGCAATGCGTCGGGTTCCATTTCTCGACCGGCGGCAACCGCTTTTCGGAGAGCGCGCGTGCAACCTCTGTCAGCGACATAGTGGCAAGATCGGGCAGCGTATCCATCGGCATGATGCCGAACCCCTAGGCGCCTGGCGGCGTCAGCGCAAAGACGCGCGGACAGAGTGCGCCGACACGGGGCAAGCCGGCGGCATTGCGCGCCAGCAGGCGATGGCGCTCGACCGGGCCGGGCACGTCCCACCCCCCGGTCGCGTCGGCGCTGAAGCCAAAGAATCGTCCGTAATATTCCGGATCGCCGATCATCGTCATCGGTTCGGAAGGGGCCGCTTCGATCAATGCGTCCATCATCATCCGACCGGTTCCGGTACGTTGGCGACCGGGAACGACGGCCACCGGTCCGACGAGAACCACCGGCGTCGTTCCGACAAGGATGGGCCAGCTTTGCAGGCTGCCGACGAGTTCGTCCCCGTCGAATGCTGCAAAACTGAGCTCGGGAATTGCGGTCGTCCCTACGCGGATTCGATAGGCGGTGCGCGTGTGGCGGTCGGTCCCGAATGCCGAATCGAGCAGGGCTTCGACCGCAAGCGGGTTGGCGTCGGACAAGGGAGCGATGCGAATAGTCATGGGGCGCGCGCCTTTATCAACTCATGCACGAATTGAAAGCGTAAGAACTTGCGCCTAAGCGCCGCGTCCGATGAACGACCTTCTCCAGCTTTGCGTCCACGATCTCGAGGTGCCGGTGCTGACCGGTATCTATTCGGAGGAAACCCACCTGCCGCAGCCGCTGCGCATCTCGGTGACGGTTGATCTCGACGCGCCCGACCGGTTCGATCCGGATACATCGCTGTCACAGTCGAAGAACTACATGGACCTGAAGCATGCGATGACGGCGGCACTGGCGCCGGATACGCATTTCGTGTTGATTGAGGCCGTGGCCGACCACATCGCCGAAACACTCATGATCGGCGACCCGCGCGTCGCGCGGGTCGAAGTGTCGATCGTCAAACTTGCCCTGACCGAGCGGAGCGAATCGATCGGCATCCGCCGGGTGCGGTATCGCCGGTGAGCACGCTTTGAAACTCGCGCTGGTCACGGGCGGCCACCGCCGACTGGGGGGGGCAATCAGCGCGCGGTTGGCCTTGGATGGCTGGGCACTTGCCATTCATGGCGCGCATGATGCGGAACCCGATCCCTCGCTGGCCGATACCCTGATGAACACGGGAGTCGCGTGGCACGGCTTTATCGCCGATCTTGCGGATGAAGACGCGGTTGCGGCGCTCCTCCCGTCGATTGCGGCGCATTTCGGCGTTATGCCCGGTTTGATCGTGAACAATGCCGCACGCTTTGATCAGGACGATGCGGCAACCACCACGGCACGGAGCATCGCCGCGCACCACGCGGTCAATGTGGCCGCACCGGTCGCCTTGGCATTGGCGCTCCACCAGTCCGGCGGCGAAGGTTCGGTTATTCAGATCGTCGATCAACGGATCCGCAATCCAGTGCCTGACCAACTCAGCTACAGCCTGTCAAAGGCCATGCTGGCATCGACAACCCGCACACTCGCGCTCGCGTTCGCCCCGCGCATCCGCGTCAACGCCGTCGCGCCGGGGCTGACCTTACCGACGGCGGACTATGACGCCGATCAGATGGTGCGTCTTGCCGCTTCCATGCCGCTCGCGCACCTACCCACCCCGGACGATATCGCCGAGGCCGTCGTCTGGCTCGCAAATGCGACCAGCGTGACCGGCCAGACGATCTTCGTCGACGGCGGCGCCAACCTCAAAAGCTTCGACCGGGACTTCGTCCAGCTCTAATTGCGTGTCCGGGTGCAGGCGCCCAGCGCGGCCATGACGAACCGATAGTCCGTGCGCGCCGCTTCTGCACCGTCGGGCGGTAGTTCCGCCGTTGCGGCTGCGGGTAGTTCCGGGGGCAACGAACAAGCCAGCCGATACCAGGCCAGCGTATCACGTTCCGGCGGCTTCGCAGCTTCATCGACAATTTCACCGAGCGCGACCGCCCATCGCGGCTCCATGCCGGGGCGGCGCAATATGCTCAGCGAAACCGGTTCTTTCGATGCGGTGGCCAGGAAGATCTGGGTTTCCCCCTCGCCCGGAAGATTGCCGGGGCTGTGAAATGCGCCTGCGACACCGGTGATCCGTGGCGGGGCATCGGTCGCGAGGCCGCTCGCGATGACTGCGCGCACACGCGCCTCCGCAGCGTCGCTCCACGGCATCATCGCGTCCCGGCCCGCAAGCCGCAATTCCGCGGGACGATCGGTAACCGGCATTGCGGCCACGATCATCATTGCCTTCTTAAGTTTCGGCGGTTTGCCGTGTGCATCCGGCCTGATGTCCGCAAGCCATGCGACCCGGGGCGCAACGCCGCCTGCTCCGCGAATCAGTGAAGCAACATCACCAACAAGATAGTAACGAATCAGGCCATTTGGCACCGGATTGGCGTCGGAAGCCGGAATATGGATCGCGTCCACAATGCGTACACGGGCCACCAGGGGCGACGCGAGGAATACATCGGCGATGTCTGCGTAAGACCATGCCTCAATGGGGGAGGTTTGCGCGATCTGGGCAAAAACCGGCGCAAATGCGGGGCTTGCCGCCACAAGCGCTGTCAAAAGATATCGTCGGCGCACGATTCGGTCGGCATTAAACCGCCATCGGTTTGTAACAATCGGCATCTTTATAACATTCCCAGCGTTCAGTTCCTGCATGTAGCGATGCGTGAGGGAAAAGGCGATTGCGTGGGGAGCGGGTCGTCGATAGACTTCTACCGTTCGTCCTGCCCGGATTGGGGCTCGCAGGGCGAGAGCAGGGTCAAATGCGGTCCAGTTTTTGGGGCGCGAGCGTCCTTCGGTTTTGAGTTTGAGGGAGTTTTACAGCTGAATGGCCTACCTTGATCCCAAGCCATTGTCGCAATCGCGGGTCACGTCGATTATCATCGTCGTATTGATCCATGCGGTCGCGATTTGGGCAATGTTCAACGGCGGTGCACAATACGCCAAGAAAGTTTTGAAGGATCTCGACGTCATCGAGATCAAGGAGCCGCCGCCGCCGCCAGAGAAGCTGCCGCCGCCGCCGCCACTAGACCAGAAGCTGCCGCCGCCGCCGGTCGTGCCACCGCCAATCGTGCAGGTTACGACAAATACGCCGCCGCCAGTGATTCAATCGGTAGCGACGCCGCCGCCGGTGTATGTGCCGCCACCGCCACAGGTCATCACGCCGCCACCGCCGCCACCGGCACCCGTTGCGTTGTCGCCGCGTGGTGATGCCAGCTCGTGGTTCAGCCCCGACGATATCCCGGATTCGATCAAGCGCGATCGTGACGCGGGTGTCATCGGTACGACGGGCTTTACTGTGCAGGTCGGTGCCAACGGTCGCGTGACGAGTTGTTCGATCACAGCATCGAGTGGGGAACCGCGTCTCGACGACCTGACATGTCGCCTTGCGACCAGCCGGGCACGGTTCAAGCCGGGCACGGATTCGGCGGGTCAGCCGACCGGCGGTGTCTATAGCCGCCGCGTCAAATGGCAGATTGCCAGCTAGCGCCGACGGCGAACGAATTTAAAACCAACATATAATGACAGGAAAGCAAAGCACATGATGATTGAACTCGCAGCAGCCGCTGCCGCCGCCGCTCCGAAGACCGCAGAATACGGTCTGCTCCCCGCGCTCAAGGAAGGTGGCCCCGTTTCGATCGGTACGTTCGTGATCCTCGTGATCATGTCGGTCGGTACGTTGTTCATCTTCTTCACCAAGCTGTGGGAACAACAGAAGATTCTGAACCAGCACAAGAAGGTTCGCGCTACATTCTGGTCGCAGCCCACGCTTCAGGATGCTGCTTCAAAGCTGGAAAAAGATACGCCTTACCGCCAGATCATCGACGACGGCCTCCGTGCCCAGGATCAGCACACGCTGCTTTCCGACGCACAGGACCAGCATGACTGGCCGACGATCGTCATGCTCCGCACCAAGGCAGCGATCGATTCGAAGCTGAAGAGTGGCCTGTCGTTCCTCGCGACTGTCGGTTCGACTGCACCGTTCGTCGGTCTGTTCGGTACGGTTATGGGCATTCTCGCGGCACTGGTTAAGATCGGTGCATCGGGTCAGGCGTCGATCGATACCGTTGCAGGTCCGGTCGGTGAAGCACTGTACATGACCGCAATCGGTCTGGGCGTCGCCGTTCCTGCGGTTCTCGCGTTCAACTGGCTGCAGGGTCGCAACAAGCAGATTTCGGAAGAAATGATGGCGTTCGTCAACAGCATCCAGGGCTGGATCTCGTCGAACGGCGCGGTCAAGCCGACGACGGTCCGCGCGGCTGCAAAGGCTCCGGCCAAGCCTGCGGCTGCTCCTGCCAAGGCCTGATTTCGTCACTGCCTACGGGGCGGCCAGATACCGGCCGCCCCGCGTAAAATCGAATAGGATTTCTGACTTATGTCAATGAGTGTGGGCGCCGAGGACGACGGCGAAGACAAACCGATGTCGGAGATCAACACGACTCCGCTCGTCGACATCATGCTCGTCTTGCTCATCATCTTCCTGATCACGGTTCCTGTCGTGGTCCAGACGGTGAAGCTGCAACTTCCCAATGTGCGGTTCGACCCGACACAGACCAAGCCGGAAAACGTGTCGCTGTCGATCCGCGGTGGCCCGAACAATACGTGCGAAGTCTACTGGAATCTGACCCGCGTGGATTCGACCGAACTGCTCGACCGTGCCGTCGCCAAGCTGCGGCTCGAAGTCGACAAGCAGGGCGGACCGACGGCTCCGGGTATCGAGCTTCCCGAAGCGCATGTTCGCGGTGACGTGAATACGCCGTGGCTGTGCATCGCGGGTGCAATCTACAACATGCAGCTCGCGGGTTTTCAAAAGGTCGGCTTCATTTCCGAACCCCCCGCTGGCGGCACCATCCGGCTTTAAGCCGGTCGCGATTCAGGAGTTAGAATTCCATGTCCATGAGTACAGGTGGCAGTGACGACGACACACCGATCGGTGAGATGAACACGACGCCGTTGATCGACGTCATGCTCGTGCTGCTGATCATGTTCATCATCACGATCCCCGTTCAAACCCACGCAGTTAAAATCAACCTGCCGGTCAACAATCCCAACCCGCCGCCGATCACGATCAAGCCCGATTTCAACACGGTCTCGGTCAATCTGCAGAATGCGGTGACGTGGAATGGGGCACCGATCGATCTGGTGACGCTGCGCACCTATCTCGACCAGACCAAGACGATGAGCCCGGAACCGGAACTGCACATCCAGCCCGAGCCCTATTCGCGTTATGCCAAGGTCGACGAGATGCTGGCAGTCGTGAAGCGGTCGGAAGTGTCGAAGGTCGGCTTTGTCGGCAACGAGGCGTTCGCAAACTTCGGCAAGTAAGCTTCGGCTTTTGCGCCAAAACGGAAAGCGCGTCGCGATTGCGGCGCGCTTTTTTGTGTGCGTTGCCCTTCAGGGCCTTGTTCGCAGCGCCCGGTTGCCGCACGAAACCGCATGGAGTTGAAAGAGGGGCATAATTGCTGGCGAACAGCGACGGCCGATCGGCTTTCGGTCATTGTCGATGCCGACGACTATTTCCGTCACGCACGTCAGGCGTTCCTGAACGCCCAACGCCGCATCATGCTCGTCGGTTGGGATTTCGATGCGCGCATCGCGCTGGTTCCGGGAGAGCGCTTACCTGACGAGCCCGAGGGTGTCGGTGAATTTCTCTACTGGCTGGTCGAACGAAATCCCCGTCTCGAACTCTATCTGCTGCGCTGGGATCTGGGTGCCCTCAAATCACTGTTCCGCGGCACGACCATATTGACCGTCATGAAATGGATGCGTCATCCGCGCATCCATACCAAGCTCGACGGTCATCATCCGCCCGGTGCGTCGCATCATCAAAAGCTGGTCGCGATCGATGAAGGGCTGGCGTTCTGCGGCGGCATCGACATGACGGGAGACCGCTGGGATACGCGCGCGCACCGTGATGGCGATCCCGGCCGCCGCCGCCCCAATGGTTCGTCATACAAGCCGTGGCACGACGCGACGGTCGCGGTGTCCGGCCCCGCTGCGGCAATGGTCGCGCAACTGTGTCGCGACCGCTGGCTGCGCGCGACGGGCGCAGAACTCACCCCGGTATCGACCGATGACGGACACTGGCCCGACGATCTGAAACCGATGATGAAAAATGTGTCGTTCACGCTGGCCCGGACCTGCGCGCCACTCGAGCAGGAAACCGGCATCTTTGAAGTTGAAGCCCTGTTTCTCGACCAGATCGCGGGCGCCCGGAAGTTCATCTATTTCGAGAGCCAGTATTTCGCCTCTCGCAAGGTGGCAGAGGCGCTTGCGCGGCGCCTGGACGAAGCGGACGGGCCGGAGGTTGTCATCGTCAATCCGGTGTCCGCCCAAGGGTGGCTGGAACCCCTCGCGATGGATTCGGCCCGCGAACGGTTGATGGAGGCGCTGCGGCGCCACGACCGCAATAGCCGTTTGCGCATGTATCATCCGGTAACGGCGGGCGGCACGCCGATCTATGTCCATGCAAAGATCGCGATAATCGACGACCGGCAGTTGCGTGTCGGGTCGGCCAACCTCAACAATCGTTCGATGCGCCTCGATACAGAGGCCGACGCGCTGGTCGATGCCAGTCACAATGCCGACCCCGCCGTGGGTCGCGCAATCACGGCATTGCGCGACGACCTGCTGGCCGAACATCTGGGCGTCGATCCCTTGGTCGTTTCGCAGCGGATCGCGGAAACCGGTTCGATGATCCAGACGATAGAGAGTCTGCGCGGCAGCGGTCGGACGCTCGTCCCCTATGAACCCAAGGATTTGACCGCGACCGAGGCATGGCTGGCCGACAATGAAATTCTGGATCCGGAGGGGCCGGGCGAAATGTTTGAGGCGCTTAGCAAACGCGGCCTGTTCCGCCGCTTGGGTCGTCCGTCCGCCTAGGCCGCCATCCCCTCGAACTGGAGGCGCGCCAGTCGTTCGTACAGGCCGCCGCCGCGCGAAAGCTGATCGTGCGATCCTTGCTCGACGATGCGTCCGCTTTCCATCACGATAATGCGGTCTGCGGCGCGCACCGTGGCCAGGCGGTGGGCGATGACGATGGTCGTGCGCGCCGCCATCAGGCGATCGAGCGCGTCCTGCACCAACCGTTCCGATTCGGCGTCGAGTGCCGAGGTCGCTTCGTCGAGAAGCAGGATCGGGGCATCACGCAGGATGGCGCGCGCGATCGCGAGCCGCTGGCGTTGTCCGCCCGACAGGCGTGCGCCGCCTTCGCCCATAAAGGTGTCGAGCCCGGCAGGAAGTTTTTTCAGGAATTCTGCGGCGTTCGCGGCTTCGGCGGCGGTCCACAAATCCTCGTCGCTCGAATCCCATTTCCCGTAGCGCAGATTGTCGCGGGCAGAGGCAGCGAAGATGACCGTTTCCTGCGGCACCATCGCGATGCGGGCGCGTGCCCATGCCGGGTCGGTCGCGGGAAGCGCGACACCATCGACGCTGACTGTGCCAGACGCAGGGTCATAAAAACGCTGGATCAGCTGAAAAAGGGTCGTCTTGCCGGCCCCCGACGGGCCGACCACGGCCACGGTTTCCCCCGGCGCGATGTCGAGCGAGAAATCGTCGAGCGCGCTGACCTCCGGGCGTGTCGGATAGCGGAAGGTGACATGGTCGAATGTCACGCGACCCAGCGGCGGGTCGGGCAGGACCACCGGAATAGCCGGTGAGGCGATGCCCGGCTGCTCGGCGAGCAACTCGCTGAGGCGTCCGGCGGCACCGGCGCCGCGCAACAGGTCGCCGTAGACTTCGGTCAATGCGCCGAACGCACCCGCGACCAGGCCTCCGGTCAGGACGAACGCAGCGATGCTACCGCCCGACATCAGGCCGCTTTTGACGTCGAGCGCGCCTTGCCACATCACGAGGGTGATCGACCCGAACACGAGGCCGATGATGATCGCGGTCATGATGGCCCGCGTCGCGATGCGGAGCTTGGCCGTCGCGAATGTCGCCTCTACGGCACCGGCAAAGCGATCTGCCTCGCGTCGTTCCTGACCGAATGCCTGGACGATCTTCATCGCGCCCAGCACTTCGTCGACCATCGCGCCGACGTCGGCGACGCGGTCTTGGCTGGCGCGCGACAATTTGCGCACCCGCCGTCCGAATATCACGATCGGAAGGATGATAACCGGAATGGCGAGCAACAGATACGCCGTCAGTTTCGGTGCGAGCGTGAAGAGATAGACGATGCCGCCGATACCCATCAGGACGTTCCTGAGCGCGACCGAAACGGTACTGCCGACGATCTGTTCGATGACGGATGTATCGGCAGTCAGGCGCGAGGCGATTTCGGACGGACGGTTTTCCTCGAAGAACGAAGGCGACAGGCGCATCAGGTTTGCGGTGACCGCCATGCGGACGTCAGCCACGACGCGCTCCCCCATCCATGTGACGAAATAGAACCGGATGGCTGTCGATATCGCCATGACCACAACGATCATCAGTAGATATTTGAACGACTGTCCGATGTCGGCGCCGCCGGAAGCCATGAATCCGCGGTCGATAACGCGTCGGAAGCCGTCGGGTATTGCCAACGTCGCCGCCGCCGAGACCATCAGGGCAAACGTCGCCGCAGCGACCTGAAACGGATATTTGAAGGCGAAGCCGGTAAGAAGCTTCAGCTTGGCGATATTGCCATTGGGTGCGGTTGCGGCTGTGGGGGAGATGGCCATCTGCGGCGCCTAGCAGCGTTATCCGGGCGTCTCAATGTGTGCGCATACTCTGTAAAATGATGCATTGCACAATTTTGACGGTGCGCCATAACCCGCTCAACTCAGGGATGGCATAATGCTTTATAACGCGTACGAACTTCAGAAGAACTGGCTGGCCGGGGCGTCGGCGCTGGCGAACATGTCAGCCGAGATACTTCATTCGCCGTCAAACCCTTTTTCCTACCTCGGCGGTCCAATCATCGCGTCCGCGCTTGAGGTTTTTGCCCATGCGTCCGCGCCGCGCGGTAAGCCCGTGTTCGGGCTGCATTCGACCCAGGTCGACGGTAAAACCGTCGAGGTCGTCGAGGACATTGTCCTGCAAAAGCCGTTCGGTCAGCTCAAGCGATTCCGCAAAACGGGTGTCGAGGGTGCGCCGCGACTGCTGATCGTGGCGCCGATGTCGGGTCATTATGCCACGCTGCTGCGTGGTACGGTCGAGCGTATGCTGCCGATGCACGACGTCTACATCACCGACTGGCGCGACGCGAAGCTAGTGTCGCTGGACGAAGGAAGCTTCGATCTCAACGATTACGTCGATTACATTATCGAGTTCCTCGAACATATCGGGCCGGGCGCGCATATGCTCGCGGTCTGCCAGCCATCGGTGCCGTGCTATGCGGCGACGGCGGTCATGTCGGCGAACGGGCATCCATGCCTTCCCAAAACCCTTACCCTGATGGGCGGGCCGATCGACACGCGTGAAGCGCCGACCGGCGTGAACACACTCGCGACCGAACGCCCGCATTCGTGGTTTCAACAGAACGCCATTGCCACCGTGCCGGTAATGTATCCGGGGGCCGGCCGCCGCGTTTATCCCGGCTTTCTGCAACTTGCCGGCTTCATGTCGATGAACCTTGGCGATCACATGATCAGCCATTGGGAAATGTTCAAACACTTGAGGATCGGCGACGACGATTCTGCCGACCTGACCAAGCGGTTTTACGAGGAATATCGCAGCGTCTGCGACATGACTGCGGAATTCTACCTCCAGACCGTCGATGTCGTTTTCCAGCACCATTCGCTGCCGAAGGGCGAGATGATCCACCGCGGTGAGAAGGTCGATCCGTCGGCGATCACCGGCGTTGCGCTGCTCGCGATCGAGGGCGAGCTGGATGACATTTCAGGTCTTGGACAGACCAAGGCCTCGCTTACGCTCGCATCCAAACTTCCCGCGAAAATGAAGCACTATTACATGGCCGAAGGGGCCGGGCATTATGGCATCTTCAACGGGTCCAAGTGGCGCAACCAGATCGCACCGATCGTCGAAGACTGGATCGCGACACACAACTGATTGAACGACGCCGGGGTCGCAAAGCTCCGGCGTCGTATGGATGGCCTAAAGCGTAACTTCGGCGACCTTACCCTTGTAATCCTGCTTCGGATCGATCCCGAGTAGCATCTTGATGCCAGCAACGATGCTCGACGCGTCGATCCAGATTTCCGCTTCCTCGGCATCGAGGCGTATCAGCACGATCTTGGGATCGTCTTTTCCTTCATACCAGGCCGCAACATAGGGATTCCACAGGCGGTCGATGGTCGCGCGGTCCTGCGTTACCGACAGGCCGCCATGGACCGTCGCCCAGACATCGTGACCCTTGGAAGCGAAATGCGCCATCGCGCGTTTTCCGGACGTTCCGATGGCACTGCCCTGACCCAGCTTTTGCGCCAACGTGTTGTCTGTCGATGTAAAGAACCAGATCGGGCCGGCAGGCTCGCCGTCCTCGGGATTGCCCTCGACCTGTGCGGTCATGGGGCGGGCATGTCCATCCTCACCCTCGGCGAGGCCTAGGAACATTGTCCGGTCGGACTTCAGCGCCTTCCAGAATTTCGCTTTGATTTCAGCTTCGTTTGCCATGGTTCGTCTCCGGTTAGCCTGGAGGACGAAACGGGTTGGGCGCGCAATGGTTGCCCGGTCAGCATGCAAAAAATGGGCGAGCCTTTCGGCCCGCCCACAAGTTTCCCTCCCCTCGAGTCGCAACGGGTCGGGTCGTAAACGCTCAAATGAAACTAGTGCGCACCGACTGGCGCCGTCGCATCGACGCGCCGATCGCACCGAAGCCGACGATCATCATCGCCCAGCTTGCAGGTTCGGGTACCGCGCCCGTTGCGGGCACGCCTTGCAGCAATACACCGGATGCCGATGTAAAGCTGAGGCCGTCTGCCAGCGCACCAATCCCGAATTGCGCTGTATGGCCGAAATCCGCCGACGCGGCAGATCTGGCGGAAAGGCTCAGAGACGTCTTGAAGCCCAGCGACGTTTCCCCGGTCGGAATGACGAGGGTTGTCCGGATGATCGAACCGATGCCGTTGGTGTTGGTGAGCACCGAGAAGTCGAGAGGATTCAGCGATTGTCCACCATATTGATCGTAGACGCTGTAGACGCCGCCTTCGTTGAAGAGCGAATATGCCGCAATGCTGGCATTGGTCCCCGTGCCGGCAAACCGGACGCTTTCTCCCAGCGAATTGCTGCATCCGCCACACCCGCCAAGGATGAGGTAGGCGAGGCCGTTGAGCGTGTTTGGCTCGAACACCTGTGCCGTACCGTCGAAAGCGAACGTCACGTCCAGATTGATCGAATGTCCGCTGGTATTGGTGAAAAAGAATGTGTCGGAAAGCTGTGTCAGGGTGTCTGCGCCCGGATATCCGAACGCGGTCGGCGTCGTCTGAACAATGTTTGCGCGCATGATCCCGGTATCAAGGCTCGAATAGGTGGCCGCACTGCTGGTCCGTCCCGGCACTGCGAGACTGGTGGTCGTCACGTCAGCCGAAGCGGTTGTCCCGTTTGGCGTCAACACATGTGTCTGCGTCGTTGCCATGCCTTGCGCATAGTTCGATCCCGGGTTGGCAAAACCGTTGCGGATATCTGCCGATGCAGCTGAGTCTCCGGTGCCGGCAACGGCATAGGTATATGTGAGCGGATCGAATACGATGGCATGGGCAGCCAGCACAGGCGTACCTACGCAAAGCGCCAAAGCTGTCGAAATTGTCCTGGTGATCTGTTTCATGCCATTTTCCCTGTCCGTAAAATGCGCCAAAGTTCGCAACCGCTGTCACCCTGGCGAAATTGGTGTGACATAAGGGAAGGCGCAGGCGCGACGGATCACGGGCCAGCAAAATCAGCCCTGGCAGAATTTTTCTTTGAGCATCCCGCTGTGGGGCAGGTTTTTACGGGCATCGAGTGCGCCAAGCTGGCCACTGTCCCGGATTTCCGTCCAGATGGCGACACTGCGGGTCGCGGCTTCGCACGCCTTTTGATGTTCGCCGGCCTTGGCGAGCAATTCGGCATAGGGCGTAATGCCGATCGCCAGATCGCGCAGACGCTGCGGATTGTCCGGAGCATGCAACAACCGCTGCTCGCGCAACGTGACACTGGCGAGTGACGGAGCCAGAGCCTCGCGTATGCGACCCATCTCGTCGAGAACTGCCGCTTCCTGTCCCAGAAGAACCAATAGCTTTTTCTCCGCCGCCGCATCCGGGCCGAAACCAAGCAACTGGCGTAGAGAGGAGATGCCATTGCGCGCCACAGCCAGCGCTTCGGCATTATGCCCGCCCATGTCACCCAGCGAGCCGCTGATGTTGAAGGCGTTTTCGCCCTTGCGGATCAGCCAGGCAGGTATCGCCCCCTTCGATGCGATCATCCTGTCGGTCAACGCATCCGCTTCGCGATAAGGGTTCAGCGAGCCGGGAATGTTGTCGGTGTAATAGGTCGCGTCGCCGATTCGATTGAGCAATTGGATTTCGAGCATCGCGACGACGTCGGAATAGCTGCGTGGCCAAGGGCCTTTGCGCAGTTCCGTCAACGCGTTTCTGGCGCGGGGGAGGGCCTCGGTCGGCTTGTCGGCGCTCCAGATCAGGTCGTATGCAGCGCTTGCCTCGGCCTGAAGCTTGCCGAGCCGGGCAAGTGGATCGGCCGGATTCAGCGCCAGTGCTTTGTCGAACGCAGCGCGGGCGGCGGGGTTGGTTGAAGATGACGGATCACCTTCGGCGTGGAGGGTCCAGCGGTCGGAAAAGACCCAGCCGAGTTGCGCTTCCGCCGCTGCGTTGCCCGGATTTTCAGTGATCAGTGTCTGCAACAAACCTTCGGCACGTTTTAAAGATACCAGCGCCTTGTCCGGCTGCCCTAGATTGGATGTTCCGGGCATTCCCTGAATTGCGGCGAGGCGCCGATAACTTCGCGCGGTTTCAAGGCGCAGGTCTGTCGGGGCATCCGCCGCAACCTGTAGCCGGTCGAGATACAGTGCACTCGTTTCGGCGATCTGGGCACGTTTTGCGACGGTTCCCGGTTGCCGGGCCAGTTCGTCATAGAGGTCGTAGAGCATGAACCCCGACAGGTGGCGCACTTCGCCGAAGCGTGCCTCCGCACCAACGCGGTTACGTTCTGCGCGGACATAGCTGGACGTCGCGATCAGGGAACTGGTGCTCAGCAGGGCGATTGCAACGCCCGTTGCGGCGACACCAGTGCGGTGGCGCTCGACGAACTTGGACGCACGATAACGCCAGCCGTCAGGCAGCGCCGACACCGGCAGGCGCGCGCGCCAGCGGTCGAGATCGGCAATCAGTGCCGCCGCGCTGCCATATCGGATGAGCGGGTCCGCGTGATGCGCCTTTGCGACGATCGCGCGCAGTTCGTTGTCGGTGCTGTTGGCGAGAACGCGGCCCATGGTCTTGCCCAGCGCATAGACGTCGTCGGACACCGATGGCCCTTCTCCCGCGATGCGCTGCGGGCTGGCAAACTCGCGGGTCAGCGGGCCGGAGCCGAGCGACGTTCGCGCGTCGCCGCCGATCAAGGCAGAGATACCGAAGTCGAGCAGCTTCACGCGCCCTTGCGTATCGACCAGAATATTCGAGGGCTTCAGGTCGGCATGTGCAACCATGCGGCTGTGCGCGTACTGGACGGCATCGGCGGCCTTGACGATCATCCGTATCCGTTCAGCGTCGCTCAGATCTTCGGCCGCCTCGTCGATCGGGCGACCCTCGACATACTCAAGTACCAGCCAGGGCAACCCTTCATCTGTCACGCCGCCGTCGATCAGTCGCGCGATATTGGGATGTTCGAGGCGAGCAAGGAAGCGTCGCTCGTCATCGAAGGCTACTGCCGCGCGGTGCAGCGCGTGGCGCTGGATCAGCTTGATCGCGACCTTCTGTTCGTAGAGTCCATCGTCGCGCTGACCCGCCCAGACGTCGCCCATACCACCGCGCCCGATGCGGTCGGTTAGCCGGAAGGCGCCGACCCGCGCGGGCGGAAGTGCGGCCTCCCCGGCATCGGCACTTCCCGGAATCAGCGTCGGAATGGCGTTGGCGGCACGCATGGCACTGCTTTCGAGTGCCCCGAACCGTGCGCGAACCGCCTCGGCCTCGTTCTTCAACAGGCGCGCGCGCAATCGCGTGTTGTCGGGTTGCTCCGCCAGCCGTTCGAACAGGGCGAGCGCGCGCCGCTCGATGTCAGGTGAGAATTGGGTCGGCATTGTCGCTCAAATAGTCGAGTAGCCAGGCGCGGCCTGCGGCCCAGCGTCGCTTGATCGTACGTTCGGGCACACCGCTGGCGAGCGATGCTTCCTCGACGGTCAGGCCAAGCATAAACCGTAATTCCACGATCTGCGCATGATCCGGCGAAAACTCCTCAAGCGCCTCCAGCGCACGGTCGAGATCGCCGACATCGATCAAACTGTTCGCGCCCTCGTCGGGCCAGGCGGTGACGAACGTCGGCGCACGACGCTTTGCCGCCGATCCCTTGCGGGCCTCGTCGATCAGAACCCGCCGCATCGTTCGTGCCGCCATTGCCAGCATATGAGCCTTCCCCGCGATTTCCATGCGATCCACGCCCATCAGCCGGATCGCCGCTTCATTCGCAAGTTCGGTCGCCTGAATGGCGCGGCTCATGCCGTCACGCGCGAGGATCGCCCGCGCGATCCGTCTTACGTCGTCATAGCACGCTGCCAGCAACTCTGCCGACGCGCCCGCATCAGGAATTTTGGCCGAATCCCCCATGTTGCGGGGTTTCAAGCGAAAATGTGATGCACGCAAGTCGCCTCTGCCGAACCGAACGTCCCGAACTTGTACCCTTAAAGGCGTCGAAGGTGGAGAAAGCGGGCCAAATGCCAAACGCGTAAACCCCGGTCGCGTCAGCGACCGAGGTTTATCAGGTTTCTGGTAATTCTGTGGGAAAGGTTGTTACTGTGCGGCGAGTCCCGTCACCAGCCGCGTCCGTCGGCGCATTGCGGTGCCGATCAGGCCGAAACCTATGATCATCATCCCCCAACTTGCTGGTTCGGGGACGGCTCCGCTCTGGTTGCCCTGCAGGAAAACGCCCGATGCGGATGTGAAGCCAAGGCCCGTCGGCAAAGTTCCGAACGCGAATTTGGACGTGTTGCCGAAATCGCAGATCGTGCCCTGGAGTGTACAATCCATTTTCAACCGCAGGTCGAATCCCAGGCGGCTGTCACCGCTCTGGATTGCCAGGACCGATGAAACGACGGTGTCGTAGTATCCGCCGCCCGAGTTCCAGTTCTTGGAAACGGTCCAATTCGCGAGATCGACATTGTCGGGCGCGTTGAAGAAGAATGCGCCCCCTTGCTGAACGCCGTTGTACGTACCGTTGGACGCATATCCGATGACGGTCGTGGAGTTGGCGTTGCCGCCATTCTGCAGGTACATTGAGTGATCGCCGTAGCATGTTCCGTAGCTGCCGTCCGCGCAGGCCGTTGAAGCGCCGCTGATGTTGAAGATCGCGCTGGCGGTGCTGCTGAAGGTACTCGTATCGGTAATCCTGCCATCGAAACTGAAGGAAAACGGCAGGTAGAGTGTGGTGCCCGAATTGTTCGAGAAGAACACCGTGTCCGTGATGCGGGCTTCGGCAAAGCTGCGCGCGACAGGCCCGTTGCCATTCGACGTAAAAGCCCGAACCGCTCCATTTGCAATGTCGGAAGTTGCCCAGGCCGTGTTGCCGGAATTCGAAACGACCTGAGCGTGGTTGGTATAATTGTCCGCCGAATGCGATGTCGTGGTGCTGCTGCCACCCGTGCTGTCATAATTGTTGCCAAGCACGCCATTGCGGATCTCGGCCTGAACCTGCGAAGTCTGGCCGCCGCCGACATACGGCCCAAAGGTATTGGCAAAGGCATAGGACGACGGATCATTTACATTGTTGGTCGCATAGGCGGGGACCGCGAATGCGAGAGCAAGTGTACTGATCGACAGACTGATGGAACGATGCTTGGACATAAGGTGCCTCCCTTTGATGAATTACAAAGAAGAAGGCGTGACCCCGGCAGAACCGGGGCCACGTTAATCCAAAAAATAAACTGAATCCCGAAACGGGACGCTTTACAGAACCTCGAAGAGCCCCGCTGCGCCCATGCCGCCGCCAATGCACATGGTGACGACGACGTACTTGGCGCCGCGACGCTTACCTTCGATCAGCGCGTGGCCGGTCATGCGTGCGCCCGACATGCCATAAGGATGGCCGATCGAGATCGCACCACCATTGACGTTCAACTTGTCCATCGGGATGCCGAGTTTGTCAGCACAGTACAGAACCTGCACCGCGAACGCCTCGTTCAGTTCCCACAATCCGATATCGTCCATCGTCAGACCGTTTGCCTTCAGTAGCTTGGGGATCGCGAAAACCGGGCCGATACCCATCTCGTCGGGTTCCGTGCCCGCAACCGCTATGCCGACATAGCGACCGAGCGGCGTCAGGCCGCGCTTGGCGACGAGCGACGCTTCCATCAGGACCGACGCCGACGCGCCGTCGCTGAGCTGCGATGCATTGCCAGCCGTGATGTTCATGTCGGGGCCGAGAACCGGCTGCAGACTCTTCAAACCCTCCAGCGTCGTGTCGGCGCGGTTACCTTCGTCCTTCGTCAAGGTGACCTCCTTGTGGGTCACTTCCTTGGTTTCCTTGTTCACGACCGCCATCGTCGCCGTAACGGGAACGATTTCGTCGTCGAACTTTCCTGCGGCCTGTGCGGCCGCAGTGCGCTGTTGCGACTGGAGTGCATACTCGTCCTGCCGGTCGCGGCCGATGCCGTAACGCTTTGCGACGACTTCGGCGGTCTGCAGCATCGGCATGTAGATGTTCTTGTGCATCGCCAGAAGCTCGGGGTCGGGTGCGACGCGCATCTGCGGCGTCTGGACCAGCGAGATGCTCTCGACGCCACCACCGATGGCGACATCCATGCCATCGACGATGATCTGCTTGGCCGCCGTAGCGATTGCCATAAGGCCCGATGCGCACTGGCGATCGAGCGACATGCCCGACACCGTGACTGGAAGGCCCGCGCGCAACAGCGATGTCCGGGCGATGTTGCCGGCCTGGTGCCCCTGCTGGAGTGCCGATCCGAAGACCACGTCTTCGACTTCCGCGCCGTCGATCCTGGCGCGTTCGACAGCTGCCTTGATCGCGTGGCTTGCGAGCGTCGGCGAAGGCAGGTTGTTAAAAGCGCCACGATAGGCGCGGCCGATGGGGGTACGGGCGGTGGAAACGATGAGCGCGTCGCGCATGGAACTTCTCCTGTGGGCCTCAAGGCCGGTTAAACGGGATATGGGTGTTGGTACGGTCGATTACACGAAGAACTGGCTGACCCACTCGGCGATCAGTGCGGGCTTGTTCTCGCCCTCGATCTCAAGCGCATATTCAATTGTCTGTTGCCACTGGCCGGGACGTTTTTCCTCGATCTCCAGCAGCTTGAAATGCCCGCGTACGCGCTTTCCGCTGCGGACCGGCGCCAGAAACCGGGTTTTGTTACCGCCGTAGTTCACGCCCATTTTAATGCCGTCCAACCGCGGCATGTTCGCTGTTTCGGTCAGCACAGGCATCAGGGACAGGGACAGGAATCCGTGCGCGATCGTCCCTCCGAAAGGTGTCAGCTTCGCCTTTTCGACATCGACGTGGATGAACTGATGGTCGCCGGTCGCATCGGCAAACTTGTCGATCATTGTCTGATCGACGGTCAACCACTCGGACACACCGATGATCGTCCCGACAAGTGCCTTCATCTCGTCAGCGGTGACGGTGCCCATGATGCATTCCCTCGCAATGTGACTGACCGGTTTGGCTCTCGTTGCAGCCATTAGGACGCAGGAAAAGCCCGAGTCAAAAGCGGCGAAAGCCGTTACGTCCGATCGGGAGGGTCGGCTGGTGGATGATCGGAATAGGGCATGATGTAACGGCCGTCTGGCGCCGCCGTGAAAGCCGTCTGGGTCGGATATGCGAATTCGATACCCTCGGATGCAAACAGGCGCAGGATCGCGATGTTCACAGCATGCCGTGTGGCGAACACGATATTATAGTCTTCCGAATAGACGTCGTATTGCAATTCGTAGTCCACGCTCGATGCGCCAAACCCCGTCAGCCCGCATCGAACCAGTTTGGCGGGCGAGCATTTAGAGATCACTTCGCTGAGCATCTCTGGAATGCGGTCGAGGATTTCAGGCGGCACTTGGTAAATTACGCCGAAGGTCGAGACTATTCGCCGCCGGTTGAGGCGCGCGAGGTTGTGGATTTCCTTTTCCAGTAGCTGTTTGTTGGCGATGATGATCTGCTCTCCGGTGAGCGACCGTATTCGTGTCGACTTGAGGCCGATGTCCTCGACCGTGCCGGACGTATTGTCGTATTTGATCGAATCGCCCTTGCCGAACGGTCGGTCGAACAGGATCGCAAGTGCGGCGAACAAGTCGGCAAAAATGCCCTGAGCCGCCAGACCGATTGCGATGCCGCCAACGCCCAGACCTGCGATCAGGCCGGTCACGTTCACGCCCAGGTTCGACAGGATCAGGATGGTCGCCACCGCAAACAGAACGACCGTCACCAGCAGGCGGATTATGCCCATCGCGCTCGCCAGCGCGGCATGTTCCGCACTGCCATGGGCACGGTGTTCGATGACGCCAATGATGATCGCGCGCGTAAAGACCGCTGCCTGCAGGGTCGTCGCGATAACGAAGAGGAACCTGACCGTCGTTGCCAGATCGTCGGGCGCGTGCGCGTAACCGGCGATGACATTCGCCGCGACGGCAATCATGAACCAGGTGCGCGTCCGTGACAGCGCCTTGCCGATCACCGACTGCCAGTTATTGTTCTGCGGATCGCGCGCATACAGCCGCTTGCTGAACCATTTAAGGCCTAGGAGTGCCGCGAAAACGAGCGCACCCAGCACGCATGCAATGATGATCTGGGTGGAATGGTTCACCACCCAATCGGTGTTTTCGGTCACGATCTGATTGAACCGTTCCGCGATGGGCGGATCGGTCACGTCGGCGGCATTGTTCATCAGGCTGCTTTCGACATATCCTTCGGCCCCGCGTCAAGCAGCATGATCAACACGCGCTCTACGGGAGACAGCCAACGGGTCTTCCGCGACAGTGCGACAGGCTCGACCGGTTTTCCGATCATGCCCAGAATGTGGGGATGCACATAGGATTTTCGCGCGATTGTCGGCGTGTTTCCCAACGCTTCGGCAACGGGGGCAAGCACGTCGGCAATCTTCACGCGCACCTCCGACCGACTTGCCGTGATAACCTGTTCAAGTGCGATAACGCTCGCCCCCCAGGTGCGGAAGTGCTTTGCCGAGAAATCATCGCCCATCGCAGCCTTGATATAGGCATTCACATCGGCTGACCCTACCGGACATGGGGTGCCGTCCTCGCCGAGATACTGGAACAGGTTCTGGCCAGGCAGATCTTGCACACGCCGCACGACGCGCATCAGGCCACGGTCGCTGATCGTCAGCTTGCGCATGACGCCCGACTTCGCACGATATTGCAGGCTCAGCGCGCTGCGCGAAATTTTTGCATGGCGGTTGCGCAGCGTGGTCGCGCCGAAACTCTTGTTCGTGCGCGCATAGGCCTCGTTGCCGACGCGGATATGGCCTTCGTCGAGCAGGCGGACGACGGCGGCAACGACTGTGTCGTGCGCAGTGGGCTTCACCGCGATGTCGCGTTCGACCTGCGCACGAAGCAACGGCAGCGCGCGTCCGAAATCGGCGAGCCGGTCGTATTTCGCCGCATCCTGCCGGGCACGGAAATCGATGTGATACCGATATTGGCGGCGACCCCGGGCATCATAACCAATCGCCTGAATGTGACCATGAGGGCTGGGACAGAACCATGCATCGGTATAGGCAGGGGGCAAGGCGACCTTGTTGAGCCGGTCGATCTCGTCGCGGTTGGTGATCCGTTCGCCCTTGGCATTCCAATAGCCCCAGCCGTTGCGGACTTTCTTGCGGGTGATGCCGGGCATGTCGGGGTCGACGTAGACGATCATACCGCGCCAACCCGCAAAGGGCGCGGGCGGTTCCGCCGGATCAGCGTACTGCGGCCCAGCCTGGGGTTGCTTGCGGCAAAGCTCGCCGCTCTCGTGCCGCGTAAGTTGCGAGGCCGATCTGTGCGCCGATGAGCATGTATACGAACGGCTGAAACGCGATGCCGACGAAGAGCGCGCCGACGAGGTAGATGACGTGTGCCTGGAACAAGGCGCCCGCAAGCATCGACATCCATTCGCGTTCGGGGTCGCGTTTCGTCTTCGCGCGCAGCCGCTCCATGCTGAACAGTCCGCCGATCTGGATCATCAGCCACAACGTCAGGCCGGGCCATCCCTGTTCGCCCAGCATCTCGAAATAGGCGCTGTGGTACGCGCGCGACTGATCGTACTCGACAACCGTCGTCACGTCGGCATTACCCGGCGCACCATCGACCTCGGTCTTCTCGATGCGCAGCTTGTTGCTGCGATATGCCTCGAATCCGCCACCCAGCGGATGATCCTTGGCGTAGTCCCATGTCCATTTCCACACGGCCACGCGCGTCGAGGCGGAGCTGTCGGCCTTGTAGCCCTTGATCGTGTCCATGCGCTGCGTGAAGCTGTCGGGCAGGAAGGGGACTGCGATGGCAAGGCCTGCAGCCACGATCGAGATATAGAGGAAGCGCCGCTTTGTGTGGCGGAGCATCAATATGGCGAGGACGCCGATGCAGATCAGGCCCGTCCGCGCCTGTGTGCCGACGGGGATCAACAGGCACGCAAAGATCAGCCCCGCCGCGAACAGCTTTACCCGGATGTCCGACGGGTAGATCGTCCCGAATTTCGTGAGCCACAGGATCAGTGGGACGATCGCCACCGCGACCGCCGCAAGGGTGCTGCCCTCGTACAGCCCGCTGTTGCTCGTCACCATCAGGTTGAGGATGCCGTAACCCCCGCCCGACGCCAGCGTCTTGATGCCGCCGACGATGATGATCGACGCCGCCGACAGGACCATGAACAGCAACAGCGATTCGATCCGCAGCCTGGTGCGCAAGGTAAAGGGCAGGAAGATCGCAAAGACCAGCGCCTTCCAGACCCAGCTCCATTTGTCGAGTGCGGGCAGGGGGAAGTCGGCCTGACTGGTCGTATAGCCGCAATAAAGGACGAGCAGGATCAACAGCACCTGGCGCGGCGCGATGCCAATGCCGCGTTTGTCGTCGGCGACCGCCCAGCCGAGGAATGCAAGGGCAAAGACGATGAGCGAAATCGGCGCACTATTGAGCAACAGGTAGGTCAGTCGCTGGGGCGAGACGATGTCGATATAGGCATAGGCGAGTACGAACAGGAACGGTCGCTTGAAACCGAACCCGATCAGCGCGAGCAGAAATCCAACGAAGGCGAGGTCGCGCACCTAGTGCTTTCCCCACTTGCGACCCCAGCCGCGCGGCTGCTCTTCGGTCGATGACTCAGTGTCGAGATCGGGCCGACGCAACAGGCGCCAGGCGGCATACAGCATGAGCACGTGCGTCAGCCCCAGCGAGAAATTGTCGATCATCGTTTCGCCCGCGTCCCTTTTCGATTGCACCCGATACCGGAACGCGGTTGACGCCGCCTTAAGTTTACCCGTGCAAAGCGACCGCCGATGCGCATTCTCCATGTCCTCGATCACAGCCTGCCGCTGCACAGCGGATACACCTTTCGTACGCGCGCCATATTGAAGGCGCAGCAGGCGATGGGCTTGCAGGTGATGGGTGTGACCGGGCGGCGGCATTATCAGGATGGTCCGGACCCTGAGAGCGTCGATGGCCTTACGTTTGCGCGCACAGCAAAGGGGCGCGCGCTGCCGAGTCCGTTTTCCGAGATGGCGGAGATCCGTGCCTTTTCGCGAACGATCGCGGCGGCGGTCGATCGATTCCGGCCCGATGTCGTTCACGCCCACTCGCCGGTGCTTGGCGCGTTGGGTGCCTTGCGGGCACTGAAGGGCAGGGTGCCGCTGATCTACGAGATTCGGGCCTTCTGGGAGGATGCTGCCGTCGGCAATGGCACGGGTATAGAGGGCAATGCGCGGTATCGACTGACCAAGGCGCTCGAAACCTGGGCGGTGCGCCGTGCCGATGCGGTCGCGGTCATTTGCGAAGGGTTGCGCGTCGATCTTGTCAGGCGGGGGATCCCGGCGGACAAGATCGTGGTATCGCCCAATGGGGTCGATCTGACGCTGTTTGGCACGCCGTCCGCGCCAGACGCTGCGCTCGCCGCCGAACTGGGCCTGACCGATGCCGAGGTCGTTGGCTTCATCGGCAGCTTCTACGACTATGAGGGCATCGACGACCTGATCGCGGCGATGCCGGCGCTGGTAGAGCGCGAGCCCGCGGTCAAGCTGCTGATCGTCGGCGGCGGGCCCTGCGAAGCGGCGCTCAAGCACCAAGCCGCGGCGTCG
>JBDUBD010000104.1:0-8765 GCA_040004295.1 Sphingomonadales bacterium
GAAGCTGTTGCTCGTCGGTGGCGGTCCCATGGAGGCAGCATTGCGCACACAGGCGGCGGCATCGCCGGTCGCCGATCGCATCGTGTTCGTCGGGCGCGTTCCGCATGAGCAGGTCGAAAGTTACTACGCACTGACCGATATCCTCGCCTATCCGCGCAAGAAGATGCGACTGACCGATCTTGTCACGCCGCTCAAGCCGCTCGAGGCGATGGCGCAGCGGCGGCTGGTCGCGGCGTCGGACGTTGGCGGTCACCGCGAACTCATCGAGGACGGCGTGACCGGCACGTTGTTCGCGCCGGATGACCCGCCCGCCGTCGCATCCGCGCTCGCGGGATTGTTTGCCGATCGCCCGTCATGGGAAGCACGGCGCGACCGGGGCCGCAAATTTGTCGAGGCCGAACGTAACTGGTCGTCAAACATTTCCCGTTACGAACCTGTTTACCAAAGGCTCGTCGCGGGACGGGCGTAGCAGGACTCGGCAATGGCCCGGAAGATTTCGATACTACAGCGCTTGCCGCTCGCACCCGTCATCGGTGCCATGTTCGGCGCGGCGGCGGCAGTGCTGGTGGCGGCGACCCCGGCCTGGATTTTCGAGCAGACTGTCGGTTCTCCCGTCAGTCTGACGATACGTTTGCTCGCAATCTTTGTTGCTTTTGTCATGGTCGGCTTCGTCGTCTGGGGCTTGGTGCGGATCGCCGAGCGTCTGTTCGCAGCGCCAGTTGCGCGCGAAGACGAACTCGATCTCGCGACTTTCGCAGAAGCGCTGCCGATCCCCAACGGAGTGCGCCGTCCGATCTCGGCGGGCGAACTCGGCGCGCCGCTGATGTCCGACGAAGCGCTGAAAACAATTCCGCCGCTGGTGCTCGAAGAACCCGAACCTGTTATTGCCGAGGCGCGGGTCGAGGTCGAAGCGCCTGTCGCTGAAGACGCGAGCATCGAGGCCTTGATCGCGCGGCTCGAGGCGGGTCTCGCACGGTACGGAAAGCCGCAACCGCCCCATCCGACCGGCCCCGCCGCCTTGCCGCCTTCACCTAAAACCGGCTCCTCGTGGATCGTGCGTGACGAGGACATTGGCGGCGTCGAGCCGCCGACAATGCTGAAGCGGGTACTGGCTGGATAAGCCATTCAGTCGGCGATCGTCAGCACTTCGAGATCGACCGTCAACCCATCCTTTTCGAGCGATTTCGCGACAACGACGAGATCGGCAACGAAGCCGCGCGCAAGCGGCAGATCGTTATCGGTAATTGCTTCGAGCTTCGGGGCGACCGTGCGATCGACCGCAAAACGCAATTCGTGCCGCGCGCCGACAAAAGTCGCGCTGCGCCAGTCGACCCATTTGTGGGTCAGGACGCTGATGTCCCCGAAGTAGCGCGACAGCGCGGTTTCGAGGGATGCGGCGAGAACGTCACTGGTCGAACGGCGGCTCATTGCATCTGCTCTTCGATGAATGCGAGTACACGCAGTCGCACCCGGTCGCCCACTGTGCGCCCGCGACGCAAATCCTGGACGAAGCGCGGATCGCATACGGCCTCCCGCCCGAAGCGGGTTGGTGGCGTGCTGGTCCGGCGCAGATAGGTCTCAATTCTCGTCAACAACATCGCAAATCTCCCCAAACAGACGGTGCCCGATTCGATAGGCGATTTCCTATCTCATCGGCATTTTCCTACTTGTCTAGGGAGTTTCCTATCGCTATGGCGAAAACATGGCTGATGCCCGTTCCATATTGGACCAGCTGATCCGCGAGCACGGGGAGGACTATGCGTCGCTGTCGCGGCTGCTGGGGCGCAACGCCGCCTATATCCAGCAGTTCATCCGGCGCGGCACGCCCAGAAAGCTCGACGAGGACGACCGGCGGACGCTCGCGCGTTACTTCCGCATCGATGAGGCGATGCTGGGCGGTCCTACCGCGCTGCCGCCTGCGCGCAGCGGGCGGGCGGGGCACGTGAACGACCCTGTACCGGGATGGCGCGGCCCGCAGCGACCGGTCACCGACCTGATCCGTGTCCCGCGTTACGCCGTGCGCGCGTCGGCGGGGTCGGGCGCGCTCGATGCCGACGAATTCGACGTGGGTGCTATCGGGCTGACCGCCACGTTCCTGCGGACCCTGTGCGACGACCCGTCGCAGCTGTCGATGATCCAGGTCACGGGGGACTCGATGGAACCGGCGCTGGGCGACGGCGATGACATTCTGGTGGACCGAGCCGATGCCGCCGACCGGCTGCGCGACGGTATCTATGTTCTGCGGTTCGACGATGCCCTCAACGTCAAACGGATCGCGATGAACCCCGAAGTAGGCCGGATCACCGTGCGCAGCGACAACCCGGCCTATCCGTCATGGCCCGACTGCGACCCGGCGCGGATCGCGATCATCGGCCGGGTCGTGTGGGTGGGGCGGCGGGTGCGGTAGACGCCGCTACTTCGCCAGCGTCTCGACCTTGCCGAAATCGACCGACGCCACCGCGGCCTTCAGTACGTCGATCGACGGCGCATTGCCCTCTGCCTGAACCATCACGCGATCACCGACGATCGTGCTGTATTCGCCCGATTTGGTCGCTGAGTCGTATTTCTCGGTCGTCATCCGCCCCGCGACCTTGCCGATTTTTTCGTACCGTGTGCCGTCCTGCTTCGACGATTCGATGTTCAGCGCACCGCCGAGTGCGGCGAGGCCGCCCATCGCTCCCATGTCGGTGATCGACAGCTTGATCTGGTTGCCACCCTCGCCATAACGTGCCTCGGCGTTCGATCCGGCAATACCGGCGGCACCCGCCGACGATCCCTCGATCGAGGTCCGCGCCAGACCACCGACCGTTCCGGGCAAGAGACCCTGGAGGATCGCGGGCGAGATTGCGGGCATCGCCTGTCCGCTCTTCATCCGTTCGGTTGCCGCCTCCATCCGCTTCGTCGCTTCGTCGATCTTCGCGGTATCGACCGTGCCGATGCCTGGGACAGTCACCGTGCCTGTGGCGGTCGCACTGTCAAACGCACCTGCCGGGCCGCCGAACATCAGTGCGATGGGAGCGGTGACCATGCGGATGATAACCAACGCGACGATCATCACCAGCACGACGACTGCGGTGTAGCCGACCGCCTTGTCCTCGGGTGCCTTCATCAGGATCGGCAGGCCCAGGTAGATCAGGTACAGGCTATAAAGTCCGCCGATGATGCCCAGCATCCCGAGCTGGGGGATGAGGCCGAAGATTCCGGCGACCCATCCTGCGGTCGCGCCATAGGCCGCAACCTTGAACGCCGCTGTCTGGTTCTTCACGGCGTTGAACGTCGGCGCCAGCGCGTCGATAACCAGCGCGCAGACGAAAACGACGATCAGCGTCAGGACATAGCTGACGATCGCGCTCGACAGCGCGCTCAGGATCGACGGACGAAAGCTGATCCCCAGCGCGCCATAGCCGAACACCTGCGACCCGATCAGCGTCGCCACCGGCCCGATCGCTGCGAGCGGGATGACGTGGCTCTTGTAGATGTCGGCGATTGTGGTCGGCTCGGCCTCGATGCGCGGCCATTCGGTCTTGGGCGTCAGCAGGATCGCCTTGACGCGTTCGACGAGGGCATTGCCCGTGGGTGCTGGTCCGATATCGCTCATAAGTTTCCCCCAGTCTTCGGCCATGGCCGGTAAAAATCGGTGCGCCGGTTCGGTTCGGTGCGACGGCTGATCGGGGCGACCCTATTTCTCGAACCCCCGTGCCTTACCCCAGCTTCGGGCCGCTGTGTAGCCCAGATAGCCTGTGCCGAAGAGCGCCCACATCGATTCGGGAAGTGCGGCCAGATAGGCGGTCATGCCATGCGCGATGTTGGTCGCCATTTCGGGCTGCACCGCCGCGATCAGCCCCATGGGGATCGCCCACAGGATCATCGCGTACATGACGTAGAGAAAGCTTGGGCGCGCGCGGCTGGTCCACGGGTCGGTGCTGCCCGCTTCGGCGACGATCGCCGAGAGTTGGGTTTGCAACACCTCCATATCCTGAGTGCCCTGTAGTTTCAGGAGTTCGAGCTTGGCCGCGTCACGGGCTCGGGGATCGGGGATGATCTTGTCGATAAGGCCCGCGATCGGGGCGATAAGGGATTCGAATATGGGCATTTTGGTCTCCAAAGGTCACGAAGGTCAGCCGTGCGGTAAAAAAGTTCCGGGGTAGCTCAACCGAGCCGATTGGCGAGCCAGCCGTAGAGAAACGCCTCGTTCGCGGGGCGGCGCTCGGCGAGGTCGAGGTAGCGTTCGCCTTGCAGGGCCTCGATCGCCTTCAATAGGACGCTTTCGCCATGCGGTTTGCGGCGGGCGAGGAACGCCGCCAGCGCCACGACAGTCGGGTCGTCGATGGCGGGGCCGGGGACGACGTCGGGGTAGTCGCTGGCACCACGGTTGAGGGCGTTCAGAGCGCGCTGCAGGAAGCTCACGGCAACCGCCGGTCCCATGTTGACGCCGGTATCGAACAGTTCGGCGGCAATGTCGGGCGCGTGTTCGGCAATCCGGTCGAAGCCGGGCCGCACCCAATACACGCGTCTGTAGATGCGCACCGCGTCATCTCGCGGAAAACTGCGCATGTCGCCGCGATACCCATGCGCGCGGGCAACCGCTTCGGTCACGCCCCAGCGCGTCGCGCCGCCGCGATCGGCCGGATGGTTCGAATAGCCGCCCTCGCGGCCGATGACGGTGTCGATAAGCGAATCAATATCCATGATGTGGTTCCTTTCATATTTGAAAGATAACCATATAGGTTTTGTGTAGGACAGTGGTTTTTTTCGCTAAAGTGCGCGAAGCGCCTGTGCCGGACGCGCCGCAAGGATCGGCAGACTGCCGAGCAGCCCAATGATCATTGTCAGCCCCACCCCGGCTCCCAGGGTAAGCAACACCGCCGCCACATCGGGCAGCCATTCGAACTGGAAAATCTGGACGACGACATACCATGCGGCCCCCAGCCCCAGTGCCAGCGCCACGGCGGCAACTGTCAGGCTCAACAGGACATATTCAATCGCCTGCGGACCCAATATCTGCGCGCGCGTCGCGCCCAGAACCTTCAGCATGACCGCGTCATAGGTCCGCATCTCGCGCGCGGCGGTGATCGCGCCGATCAGCACTGCGATTCCGGCAAGGATCGCGACACTCGCCGCCGCCGCGATTGCCGCCGACAATTGGCGTACCACATCCTGGATCTGTTTCAGGACACCGCCGACCTCGATCACCGAGACTGAAGGGAAGCGTGGCAGCAGCGCGCGCATCACCGCGCCGGTCTGCGTCGCGGGCATGTTGACCGTCGCCGACAGGTTATGGGGAAATTCGGCGAAGGTGCCGGGCGAGAAGACCAGGACGAAGTTGAACCCCATCGTGTCCCACTGCACCGTACGGAACGACGCGACACGCGCCGTCACCTCTTGGCCCAACACGCTGACCGTGATCGGATCGCCGATCGCGAGGCCCAGCGCCTTGGCCTGTAGGGCCTCGACCGAAACGAGCGGTGATCCCTTGTAATCGGCAGGCCACCATTGCCCTTCGGTCAGGGTCGATCCCTTGGGCAGGCTGGCAGCATAAGTAATGCCGCGCTCGCCGCGCAGGATGAAGGCGTCGGGTGGGATTTGCGCAAGGTCGGCCACGCGCGTCCGACCATAGGCGACGACCGTGCCCCGCAGCAGCGGGACCGTGGCAACTTCTGCGCGCGCCGAAGTCTGGCGGATCGTCTGCGAAAACTCGGTGACGCGATCACGCGGCACGTCGAGCGCGAACAGGGCAGGGGCACGGGCAGGGACCGTGCGCGCGATATTGGCGTCGAGGCTCGTCCGGATGGCCGCGAGCAACACGAACAGGGTCAGGCCGAGGCCGAGAGCGACGACGAGTGCAACCGTGCGGGCACCGGGACGATAAAGGCCCGCGATAGCGAGCCGAAGCAGCGGACGACGCGGTCGTGGTACGCGCGATGCCGCGACGCGGATAACCCAACCAAGACCCGCAAGCACCAGCAATGCGCCAGCGACGCTCGCCAGAAATGCGGCGCTGAGGCCCGGCTGCGCTGATGTCAGCAGGACGACGGCAATCAATCCGCCTGCCGCGAGCGCCATCCAGCCGAAAGCACGCCAGCGACCACCGTCGCGCCCGTCGATCTCCCCGCGCAGCAACGCCGCCGCCGGAACCTCCGCGCCCTGCACGAGCGGCAACGCAGCCGCGCCGAGCGCAATCAGCAGGCCATAGAGCGCCGCCAGGGCGAGCGGCATCGGCTGTACGGCGAACCCGGGAGAGACGGGCAACACCTGGCCCGCCAGTGAGACGAGCAATGGCGTCACGAAGATGCCGACCACGAGTCCTGCGGCAATCCCCACAAGCGCGACCACTGCGATCTGGATGAGATAGACACGCGCGACGATGCCGGATGTCGCGCCCAACACCTTGAGCATCGCGATGCTGCGGCGGCGGGCGGCGAGATAGCTCGACACACCGCCGCCGATGCCGATGCCCGCAATCGCCAGTGCCGCCAGGCCGACCAGCGTCAGGAACTCACCCATGCGGTCCACGAAGCGCGACGCGCCGGGCGAGGCACGGTCACGCGTGCGCGTTTCCCACCCCGCCTCGGCGAAGCGACGCTCAAAGGCTTCGACGGTGGCCTTGGGATTGCCGCCCGCCATGCGGACGCGGTATTTGGTCTGGTACAGGCTGCCCGGCTGGATCAGGCCGGTCCGCGTCAGGCCGTCCATTGATACGATGACGACCGGGCCGAGCGTAAAACCTTCGCCCAGCCGGTCGGGCTCGTCGGCGATGATACCGCCGATACGGAACGTCGCGCTGCCCAGGCGGATGGGTTCGCCGACCCGCGCGCCCATCCGGTCGGCAAGGGCCGCGCCGATCCATGCGGCATCCGCAGGAGGAGCCGAAACTGTGCGTCCGTCGCTAAGGCGCAGCTGCCCGTAAAGCGGATAGGCGCTGTCCACCGCCTTGAGTTCGATCGGCACCGACTGCGTGTCGCGGATTGCCATCGATTGCATCCGGACGGTTTCCGACGTGCTTCCAACCGCCGTGATGGCCGCACGTTCGTCGGCTTCGGCGCGGCGCTGCCCGATCTCGAATTCGACATCGCCACCCAGCAATACCTGCCCGCGCGAGGCCAGTTCGCCGCCGATCGCGCTGGCAAGGCTGCCAATCGCCGCCAATGCGCCGACCCCGAGGAACAGGCACACCAGCAGCAGCCGAAGGCCACGGAAACGCGCCCGCAAGTCACGTCGTGCCAACCGCAGGGCCAGCGTCCAATCGTTCACCGGGCGGTGTCCCTGACGATACGCCCGTCGGCCATCTCGATCACGCGGTCGCACCGCGCCGCAAGACTTGGGTCGTGGGTGATGACGAACAGCGTCGCGGCGAGATCCGCATGGCGCGCGAAGAGCAGGTCCATCACTGCCGCCCCGGTCGTCGTATCGAGATTGCCGGTCGGTTCGTCCGCGAACACCAGCGCTGGTCGCGGTGCCAGCGCGCGCGCGATCGCCACACGCTGCTGCTCGCCGCCCGACAATTGCGTGGGATAATGGTCGATCCGGTGGCCGAGACCGACCGCTTCGAGTTCGGCAGAGGCGCGGTCGAATGCGTCGGCCACTCCGGCGAGTTCCAGGGGCACTGCCACATTTTCGCGGGCGGTCATCGTCGGCAACAGGTGAAATGCCTGCAACACGATGCCGATCCGTCCGCGGCGCGCGCGCGCCAGCCCGTCCTCATTCAGTCCGCCGAAGTCGAGGCTGTCGACCCGCACGGTGCCGCTGTTTGCGCGTTCAAGCCCGGAAAGGATCGCCATCAAGGACGATTTTCCCGACCCGGACGGCCCGAGCAGCGCAACGCTGGTCCCCCGTTCGACCTGAAGATCGAGACCGTGAAGGATTTGCGTGGGAGGGTTGCCGAGTGCGAGGGTGACGCAGCGGGCGTCGATCACCATATCGTGGCCATCATCGGAAGAGATCAAAACATATGCCTGTGAAACCCGGTTTATCCGCATATGTGTGCGCCGCCGCATTCCTCCAAGCCGCATTTCTTTCGGGCTGTAGCGGTACGGACGTGGTGAACCGCGCAGAGGCGCCGCAAAATGCGCAGGTTGCGACGATCGCTGTCGAAGTGAAGGGGCCGGAACGCCTGGTCCTCGCGTTCGGCGACAGCCTTTACGCCGGATATGGCCTGAAGCGTGGAGAAAGCATGCCCGCGCATGTGGAAACGCTGCTGCGGCAGCAGGGCATCAATGCAAAGGTCGTGAATGCCGGTGTTTCGGGCGATACGACATCGGCGGGGCGCAAGCGCCTGACCTTCGTCCTCGACAAACTTCCCCGCAAGCCGGATCTTGTGATGCTGGGACTGGGCGGAAACGATGTGTTGCGCCAGCTTCCCGTTGCCGAAACGCGTGCGAACATGGTCGCGATGCTCGACGAATTGCGCCGTCGCGACATTCCGGTGGTTCTGACGGGAATGCGCGCGCCGCCCAACCTTGGTCCGGACTATGTGGGGCAGTTCGACACGATGTATCCCGACCTCGCGCGCAAATATCGTGCGGATCTCGATCCGTTCGTACTGGCGGGTGTGCTCGGCGACCGGCGGCTGATGCTGCCCGACGGCATCCATCCGAATGCAAAGGGCGTCGATGTAATGGCGGCGCGCATCGCGCCGATTGTCGCGGGGCGACTGTAGCGGCCCTTCGTCGCGATAAGCATCGGAACTCTATTTTTGGTCGGGACGACAGGATTTGAACCTGCGACCCCCACACCCCCAGTGTGATGCGCTACCAGGCTGCGCTACG
>JBDUBD010000105.1:0-8686 GCA_040004295.1 Sphingomonadales bacterium
TCCGGTTGACCGGCTTGCCCATCGGACGCGACGGGCTGCGGTCGTCCTTGACGATTTCAACGTCATAGCCGCCGGTCGCGGCGTGGAACATCAGCCAGTTCGCGGCTGGCGCGCGCCCGACATAGACGAACTCTTCCTCGGCCAGATAGAAGATGATGCCGTCGCCGATGACATGGCCATAGGGCGTGGTCGGCACGTATTGCTTCGCCTTGTTGACTGCGAAGCCCTTCATCGAATTGACTGCGGTGTCGGACAACAGCTTCAGCGCGTCCTTCCCGCGGATATAGAGGTCGACCATGTGGTGTGACTGGTCGAACAGGACCGCGCTGTGCTGCCACGCCCATTGCTCGGAGCGCCAGTTGTGGAATTCGGGAGCAACGACCGGATACACATAGGCTCCGATCTGCGAGTTCCGCAGAAACTCCACGGGATTTCCAACCGATGCCAGCACTTGCTCAAGATTTTCAGACACTCCGACCTCTCCTCATCGCCTTGGAATTTCATCCCCAAGCGCAAATTCAAATCAAATTACTGTAGTCGATACCTACAATTTTTTTGTATGCGAGACAAACAAAACATGTCGAGACGCTGATCTGCGTCGGTCGCCCAAACTTGTGCGTTTAGAATGATCGCCAACAGTTCGTTCAGCTCGCATCCGACCCGTTAGAGCCGTGATCCGGCTTCGTCGCTCTCGTCTGGTGGGAGGGATGGCCGTCCCTGGCGAGAATTTGAATTGCTGCGGCGGCAATCGCTTCCAGACCTGAGGCATCGGCCTGAATCGCAGCCTTCATCCGCGGATCCCAGTATGTCGCGATATGATCTGCCGTCGCCGCAGCCGCGTCAACGTCGCCCATGACGGCAAAGTTTCTGCCGATCTGGTTTGCCATATAGACGAGGCGCTCGTGCGTGTTCATTCGGCAGCCGCTGCCGGTTCGATCCGTCGACTGCGGTCCGACAAGGCCTGATATCCTTCCTGCCAGTCCGTCGGGCCGTTCGAAGGCGCAACCTGCACGGCGGTCACTTTATATTCGGGACAATTCGTCGCCCAGTCCGAATAGTCGGTCGTGATGACGTTGGCCTGCGTCGCCGGGTGGTGGAACGTCGTATAGACGACGCCAGGGGCGACCCGGTCGGTGACTTTCACCCGCAGCGTCGTTTCCCCCGCGCGCGACGCGAGCCTTGCCCAGTCTCCGTCCTTGAGACCCCGGTCTTCGGCATCGACCGGATGAACCTCAAGCAGATCTTCGGGATGCCATGCGATGTTTTCGGTACGCCGGGTCTGGGCACCGACGTTGTAGTGGCTGAGGATGCGACCGGTTGTGAGCAGAAGCGGGAAGCGCGGGCCGGTCTTTTCGTCGGTCGCAATATAGTCCGTCACGACGAACTTGCCCTTGCCACGCACGAAGCCGTCGATGTGCATGACGGGCGTGCCTTCGGGCGTTGCGAACGTCGCAGGCCATTGCATCGAGCCCAGTTCGTCAAGCTTTGCAAAGCTGACATTGGCGAAGCTGGGTGTCAGCCGCGCGACCTCATCCATGATTTCCGATGGGTGGGCGTAATTCCAGTCGAGTCCCATCGCATTCGCCAGCCCTTGCGTGACTTCCCAGTCTGCCAGGCCATTCAGCGGCGTCATGACCTTGCGCACCGGCTGTATGCGGCGCTCGGCGTTCGTGAAGGTGCCGTCTTTCTCGAGGAAAGTCGAACCCGGCAGGAAGATATGCGCGTAGTTGGCGGTCTCGTTGAGGAACAGGTCGTGGACGATCACGCATTCCATCGCGGCGAGCCCTGCCGAAACATGCTTCGTGTTGGGGTCCGACTGCAAAATGTCTTCGCCCTGCACATAGAGCGCCTTGAAATGACCCTCGACCGCCGCATCGAGCATATTGGGAATGCGCAAGCCTGGTTCCGGATCGAGCGCGACGCCCCAGTCGGCTTCGAACAAGCCGCGGGCATCCGTGTCGGAGATATGGCGGTAGCCCGAAAGTTCGTGCGGAAAGCTGCCCATGTCGCACGCACCCTGAACATTGTTCTGCCCGCGCAAGGGATTCACGCCCACTCCCGGACGACCGATGTTGCCGGTTGCCATCGCGAGGTTCGCAATCGCCATGACCGTCGACGAGCCCTGCGAATGTTCGGTTACGCCAAGTCCGTAATAGATCGCGGCATTGCCCCCCGTTGCATAGAGCCGGGCTGCAGCGCGCAGGTCCTGCGGATCGACGGTCGTCACCGGTTGCAGCGCTTCGGGCGAATTCTTCGTGTTGCCGACGAATTCCGCCCAATGCTGATATTCGTCCCAGTCGCAACGCTCGCGGATGAACGCTTCGTTGGCGAGGCCCTCGGTCACGATCGTGTGCGCCATGGCTGTCAGGACTGCGACATTGGTGCCGGGGCGAAGTGGCAAGTGATGCTCCGCCTCGATATGGGGTGTACGAACCATGTCGATACGTCGCGGGTCGATAACGATCAGCTTGGCACCTTGGCGCAGGCGGCGCTTCATCCGGCTTGCGAAGACCGGATGACCGTCGGTCGGGTTTGCGCCGATAATCAACATAACGTCCGACTGCATGACGCTGTCGAAGTCCTGCGTACCCGCCGATGTGCCGAAGGTCGTCTTCAAGCCATAGCCGGTCGGAGAGTGACAGACACGCGCGCAGGTATCGACGTTGTTGTTGCCAAACCCCGCACGCACAAGCTTCTGGACGAGAAACGTCTCTTCATTGGTGCAGCGCGACGAGGTGATGCCGCCGACCGAGTTACGACCGTATTTGTCCTGAATGCGACGGACCTCGCTTGCGGCGTGATCGAATGCATCCTGCCAGCTGACTTCGCGCCACGGCTGGTCGATGCTCTCGCGGATCATCGGGTTCAGTACGCGTTCCTTGTGATTGGCGTAGCCCCAGGCGAAGCGGCCCTTCACGCAGCTATGCCCGCGATTGGCCTTGCCATCCTTCCAGGGCACCATGCGAACGAGTTGCTCGCCACGCATCTCGGCCCGGAACGTACAGCCGACACCGCAATAGGCGCAGGTCGTCACAATGCTGCGATCGGGCGTTCCGACTTCGACAATTTTCTTCTCGGTCAACGTCGCCGTCGGACAGGCCTGGACACAGGCACCGCACGACACGCATTCCGAGTTGAGAAAGTCGTCTGACGCCAGCCCTGCGGAAACCTTGGACGCGAAGCCCATGCCGTCGATTGTCAGCGCGAACGTGCCCTGTACCTCGTCGCAGGCGCGCACGCACCGCGAGCAGACGATGCATTTCGAAGGGTCGAAATCGAAATACGGGTTCGACTGGTCCTTCTCCTGCCCAAGGTGACTTGCGCCTTCATACTCATAGCGAACATCACGCAAACCAACGGCGCCCGCCTGATCCTGCAGTTCACAATCACCGTTCGCTGCGCACGTCAGACAGTCCAGCGGGTGGTCGGAGATATAGAGTTCCATCACGCCCTTGCGCAGCTTTTGAAGCACGGGCGTCTGGGTGTGCACGATCATGCCCGGCTCGACGGGCGTCGTACACGATGCGGGCGTACCCCTACGGCCATCAATCTCGACGAGGCAGAGGCGACACGACCCGAATTGCTTCAGACTGTCGGTGGCACAAAGTTTGGGGATCGACGTCCCCATTTCGGCGGCGGCGCGCATAACGGTCGTACCGGCGGGCACACAGGTCTCGCGACCATCGATCGTCAGGGTAACCTGTTGTTCGGCGAGCGAGACCGGCGTGCCGAAATCCGGTTGCGGTTCATAGCCCATGGGACTGCTCCAAACGCTCGAGATCTGCGGGGACGTTTATGTTGGCGACATCGAAGGCGAATTCCACGGGCCGCGAACCAATGATCTCGGCAAAAGCCCGCATCGAATGTCTCGCATCACTCGCCAGCAACTGGTCGAGCACAGGCGCATCGGCGACCCGCCAAAGTCCGATCACCGGTTGGTCGATCATATACGCAGGCGCGGGTGAGAAAAGTGCAACAAGATCGTCTGGAAGATCGACGCTATCGACACTGCAACTCAACACCAAATCATGTCCCCGCTGCTGTGCGTGGTGAAATGCACCTGCAAGCCCGCCCAGCGGACCGAGGCCGGGGCGGGGCATATCCGGAATACCATCTTCGCGCCCGACGACTACCAGTTCATCGCACTGCGCGGCCATGGCATTGCGGGCGTGATCGATCAGTCGTTTTCCGCGCAGCATGGCAAATGCCTTGTCGCTCCCGAACCGGCTCGAGCGGCCCCCCGCTAAAATGGCCCCCAAAACCGTCACACTATGCTCCCATGCGGGTCATGAACGATAAGTGCCGAATCCTTGCGCGCCAATGAAACAAGAGTGAGATCCGCTGCGATTGCACGTTCCACCGCAAGGCTCGTGGGGGCCGAAATGGTCACCAGCATAGGACATCCGGCACGCACTGTCTTTTCGACAAGTTCATAGCTGCAGCGCGCCGACAGCAGGATGAATCCAGTGGTGATGTCGATATCACGGAGCGCAAGTGTTCCAATCAGTTTGTCGAGTGCATTGTGCCGACCGACGTCCTCATGTGCGCAAACTATGTTCCCATCGGTCGTGCAAAATGCTGCAGCATGAACCGCGCCTGTCGCCCGTCCGAGTGGCTGGTGATCGTCCAATGACGCGAGCGCCTTTGCAATCGTGTCTCGCGTTGTGTGGATGCGGGCGATCACCTTCGGCAACGGTCGCAGAATCTGCTCGATGTTCTCGATGCCGCACAGTCCGCAACTGCTCTCCGATACGCGGGTCCGGGCACGCTCGATGACGGCTTCCATCCGGTTCGCTGGCAATGAGACACGGACGATCCACCCGCCTTCGATCATGTGAATCTCGATGCCCTGAATCTCTTTGGCACGCTCGACCAGAGCCTCAGCCAGAGTGAACCCGACCGCATAGGCATCGAGATCGGCTGGCGTCGCCATCATCACGGCGTAGCCAATCCCGTTATACTCGAT
Organism: Sphingomonadales bacterium; assembly: GCA_040004295.1. Taxonomy (GTDB): domain Bacteria; phylum Pseudomonadota; class Alphaproteobacteria; order Sphingomonadales; family Sphingomonadaceae; genus Sphingomonas_O. The sequence continues at coordinate 4,967 of JBDUBD010000105.1, forward strand.
GGACACCGGCGCTTCGATCGGGATGCTGCGCAGCAAACTGCGATCACCGGGCTCCGAAAGGCCCAATCGCCTGACCGTAAAATCCCGCTTCGAGGGCAGGGGCGGGCTCATTCCGATACCACAGCCGCAGAACGGGTGAAGTCATCCGGGAAATGCGTGATCGCGCTCATGACCGGATAAGGCGTAAATCCGCCCAGCGCGCACAGCGACCCGAATTTCATCGTCTCGCAAAGGTCGGTGACCAGTTCGATATTCGATGCGGTCGATTGGCCGGTCATGATCTTGTCGATGGTTTCGCGGCCCCGGATAGCCCCGATCCGGCAGGGTGTACATTTCCCGCAGCTTTCCGCCGCGCAGAACTCGAATGCAAAGCGCGCCTGTGCCGCCATATCGGCCGTGTCATCGAACACTGTGATGCCGCCATGACCGATCAGCCCATCGACTGCGGTAAAGGCTTCATAATCGAAAGGTGTGTCGAAGAGGGCGGGCGGGAAATAGGCACCCAGAGGACCGCCGACCTGAACGGCCTTGACCGGGCGACCGGTCGCGGTTCCGCCACCGATTTTATCGACGAGTTCGCCGAGCGTCATGCCGAAAGCCGTTTCGAAAAGCCCGCCGTGCCGGATATTGCCGGCGAGCTGCACCGGCATCGTCCCGCGCGAACGCCCCATGCCATAATCGGCATAGGCCTGCGCGCCCTCGGCCAGGATGAAGGGCACTGCAGCCAGGGTCAGAACATTGTTGATGACTGTCGGGCACCCGAAGAGTCCCTCGTGTGCGGGGAGCGGAGGTTTGGCGCGGACCTCTCCCCGCTTTCCTTCGAGGCTGTTGAGCAGAGAGGTTTCCTCGCCACAGACATATGCGCCCGCACCAACGCGGATCTCGATTTCGAACGGCGCGATGATCGACGCGGCAAGCCCCACCGCGGCCCGCATCTTTGCCACTGCATGTGGATATTCCGACCGGATATAGACAAAGCCCTTGGTCGCGCCTGTGGCGAGACCGGCAATCGCCATGCCTTCGATCAGGCAGAACGGATCGCCTTCCATCAGCATACGGTCGGCAAACGTACCGCTGTCGCCTTCATCGGCATTGCAAACGATGTACTTGCGCGCGCCGGGTGCCAGTCGGACCGTCTCCCACTTGATGCCCGCCGGAAATCCCGCCCCGCCGCGGCCGCGTAGGCCGGAGGCCTTCATCTGATCGACGATGTCTTCCGGGCTCAGGTCGCGCGCCCGCTCGAACCCGGTCCAGCCGCCTGTGGCTCGATAGTCGTCAAGGCTCAGCGGACGCGTTTTACCGGCGCGGGCGAAAGTAAGGCGCGTCTGGGCCGCAATGAACGGATGGTCCGCGACGGGTCCGATGCAAAGCGCTTCACCTCGACCCTCCAGGATGGCCACGACGTCGTTTGCGCCGACAGGGCCAAAGCCTATCCCGTTGATCTCGATCAGGGGCTCCAGCCAGTGCATGCCCCAGCTCGACGTTCGAATAACTTCGCAGCCGCGCTCCACGAACTGCTGGGCCACGCGTTCTGCACCGCAAGCGATGGCCAGCGCATCGTCCGAGATGCGGACTGTCGTCACAAAGCACCGATGAGGTCGGTTACTGCAGCCTGGTCGAGGCGTGCATAGACCATGTCGCCGATTATTGCGTTCGGGCCAGCCGAGCATAGACCAAGGCAGTACACCTTCCCGACGTGGACGCGGCTACCGGCCACGCGCTCGGCATGCGCTGCCAAAGGTTCGGAACCGCGCGCCTGGCAAGCCTCTGCCCGACATAGTCGGATAGCAGGTCGCGGATCAGCTGTGCGGCGGAAATCATGATAGAAACTGACCACGCCGGAGACTTCGGCGCGGCTAAGGTTGAGCGTTAGCGCAGTCGAACGAATGGCCGCCTCGGATATATGGCCAAAGGCAGCCTGGATATCATGAAGGATCGGTAACAAGGCACCTTCCCGGTGCATATGCGCGCCGATGATATCGTCCAGGATTGATTGCTCGCTTGTCACGACCATGTCGTCGGAGATTTGATCGGCTTAGTCAAATCGAAGTCGACGATCTTTAATAGAAGAAGACTATCAAAGATTCAGCGTCTCAGCGATTTGAAAAGCCGCCTTTGCGAGCGGTGCTAGTGGTTCGCGATCGACGACGATCAATCCGATCAGATTTGCAGGAGCGGGGTCCGTAATTTCCATAATGCGCAGGCTCGCATCACCGGCAACAAATCGAGCGTGACTATCCGTGACGACAGTCGAGAGTCCGCCATGCGAAACCATCGAAAGCAGGGCCACATATGAGTCTGCTGTTGCGACCGGATTCAGTTTGAGGCCTTTCGCAGCGATATGCGCGTCGAGAATTCGGCGATTCTGCATGCCCGTGTGGAGCAGACACATCGGGGCTTCGCTTATGGCCTTCCAATCGACATGCTGCCGCGCGAGTTTGCCGTCCGCGCGTGTCACGAACAGATAGCGCTCGGAATAAAGTGGGACACTTCGTACCCGTGCAGGAGGCTCGCTTTCGAGATACGTCAGGCCCGCATCGAGTTCATAGGCAAGCAGGCCGCGCTCGATTTCCCGCGACGTCAGTGACCGCACCGCGACGCTGAGTGCCGGGTGTGCCTTGCGCAGCGCTGCAACAAGATAGCCGACGGATGGCATTGCGGCGGGGATCGCTCCTAAACGCAATTCCCCGCGCAATGGCCCTTCCGGCAATTGGAGGGATTGGCGTAAAGCCTCATGGTCGGCGATCACGCGCTTGGCGTGGTCGAGTACGGCATGCCCTTCGGGTGTGAGGTCGATGAAGCGCCGGTCCCTGATGACAAGGCGCTTGCCGAGCGCCTCTTCGAGCGCGGCAAGGCCCGCCGAGAGCGTAGGTTGGCTGACGCGGCAAACTTCTGCAGCGCGGGCAAAATGCTTCTCGCGAGACAAGGCCACGAAGTATTCAAGGAAGCGGAGTTGCATCGCTCAAGGTTCGCCGATCACGAGTGTCGAAGCAATCGGTCATAAAGCACAAGACTGCCTCTACACCCCCCTTTGCGTCACTCCGCCAGGATCAGCGCGTCGAGCGCGACCGCGCCATGTCCCACCGGATAGACAACCACCGGGTTGAGGTCGATTTCGCGGATCGCCGGGGTGCCGAGCAGTACCCGGCCGAGCGCGGCGATAATCGTCGCCACTGCATCCACGTCAAGCGCTGGCGAGCCACGAAAGCCGTCGAGCAGCGCGCCGCTCTTGAGCTTGCGTAACTCGGCGACGATTGCGTCATGGGTAAGGTCGGGTGGCAGCAGACGGACGTCGTGAAGCAGTTCTGCCTGCACCCCGCCGAAGCCGATCAGGATCACCGGACCCCATTCGGGATCGCTTTTCGCGCCCACGATCAGTTCGAGCCCGCGCGCGCCCATCGCTTCGATCAGCCCGCCATCGAGCGTGATTTCGGCGTCGTAGGCTGCGACATTATCATAGAGTTTCGTCCAGGCGGCGGTGAGCGCAATGTCGTCGGCGATGTTTAGTATCACCCCTCCGGCATCGCTCTTGTGGCTGAGGGTCGCGGCCTGCGCCTTGAGCACGACAGGATAGCCGATGTCGGCGGCGATGGCCCTGGCTTCATCAAGCGTCGCTGCAAATCCGCCCTTAGGAAACGGCACGCCGAGCGGCGCCAGCAACTGCTTGGCGCGATATTCGGGAATGACGCCGCAGGGCACATCGACGGTCACCGGCGCGGC
>JBDUBD010000106.1:0-8528 GCA_040004295.1 Sphingomonadales bacterium
CATGGGTAGACGGTGAGGGCGGGCGCATTCGAATCACGAAGTCGACCGCCGCGAATCCCGCGTTCGATGTGACTCCAGCAAGGCTGATTACGGCCTATGTGACCGAACGGGGGGTACTGTCGAAACTCTAGGCCCGCTGCGCTAACCGCTCCAAGGCCGCATCCAACGTGGTATCTACCTTCGCATGGCACAGCCGCACGACGTTGGTCACCGGGTCGGACACACAGAATGCCGACACCGGAATGCCAGCGACGCCTATATTTTCGATCGCCCAGTTGCACCACTCCACGTCGGTCATCGCAATGTCTGATGCCGCCAGGTCGATGTTGACGAACCACGTAGAGGGGCACGGCAGCACCGTGTAGCCATGGCTCTGCAATCCCTTCGTCAGCCGGTCACGCGATCGCTGGTTCCGCGCGCGCATCTCGGCGAAATATGCGTCGTCCTTGTCGAGGCCATAGGCGACGGCAGCTTGTAGATTGGGCGGCGTCGTGAAGGTCAGAAACTGGTGCGCCTTCGCCAGTACATTCGCGATTGGCGGTGCGGCGCACATCCAGCCGACCTTCCATCCGGTCAGCGCAAAGATTTTGCCCGCCGACCCGATCTTGACGCAGCGGTTGCGCATGCCGCGTTCTGCCATCAGCGGCACGTGGGCAGCATCGTCGAAGGTCAGATGCTCCCAGACCTCATCACAGATCGCGATGGCATCGTGCGCGATGCAGAAATCGGCCAGCAGCCTTCGTTCATCCGCTGACAGCATTGCCCCGGTTGGGTTGTGCGGAGAGTTGACGATGATCGCACGTGTCTTCCCGCTACCCACCGCTTCAAGGGCCTCGGTCGTGATCCGCCAGTGCGGGGGCTCAAGACGCACGATCCGCGCTATACCTCCCGCACGCTCGACCAGCGGTTTATATGCGTCATAAAGTGGCTGGAACATCACGATCTCGTCACCCGGCGAGACGATAGCCAGGATAGCCGCGGCCAACGCCTCGGTCGCGCCCGAGGTGACCACCACTTCTTCGGGCGTCAGGTCGAGCCGCTGATGCCGCGCATAATGCCGCGCGATGGCAGTGCGCAGTTCAGGGATGCCCCACATCGGCGGATATTGATTTGATGCTTCGCTCAGCGCGGAGGCTGCCTTGGCAATAACGTCGGCGGGCGCACCGCCGTCGGGAAAACCCTGCCCCAGGTTGATTGCGCCCAGTTCGCGCGCCCGTGCAGACATTGTCGCAAAAATTGTTGGAGCCATTGCGGTGTATAACGGGTTCATGTCGTGCGGCTTGCGATGCCGCGCTCACTGGGGCAACGGAAAATTGACCGGTGGGATGTAAAGAGGACCGACATGACCGAACCAACCGACCTTCCCATTCCGAGCGCCACCGAGCCCGGTGACGATACGAAACTCGCCGACAAGCCGAAACTGCCCAAACGCCGCGTCAATACGCGGCTGGTTACGGCAGCGGCAACGGGCATCGGCTCGGCCGCGCTGGTCGCAGCGCTGCTCTATGCCAACCGAAGCCGCAAAGGGAAAAAATGACCGCGAAGCGTATCCGCAAGGCCGTATTCCCCGTCGGTGGACTCGGCACACGTTTTCTGCCCGCCACCAAGGCGATGCCAAAGGAAATGCTGCCCGTCGTCGATCGTCCGCTGATCCAGTACGCGGTCGATGAGGCGCGTGAGGCGGGGATCGAGCAGATGATCTTCGTCACCGGGCGTGGAAAATCGGCGCTCGAAGACCATTTCGATATCTCCTACGAGCTCGAAACCACGATGGCCGATCGCGGCAAGGATCTGAGCGTCCTCGATGCGACGCGCTTTGCGCCGGGCGAGATTATGTACGTGCGCCAACAGGAGCCGATCGGCCTTGGCCACGCTATCTGGTGTGCGCGCCACATTATCGGCGACGAACCGTTCGCGATTTTCCTGCCCGACGAACTGATGGTCGATTCGCCCGGATGCATGAAGCAGATGGTCGATGCCTATGACCGGGTCGGCGGCAATATTGTCTGCGGCTACGAAGTTCCTGCCCACCAGACCGACAAATACGGCATCATCACACCCGGCAAGGTCGATGGGCCACTGGTCGAAGTCGTTGGCCTCGTCGAAAAACCAAAGCTCGGCACCGCACCGTCCAATCTGATGATTCCGGGCCGCTACATCCTCCAGCCCGAAGTCATGCGCGTCCTCGAGGGTCAGGCGCGCGGCGCCGGCAACGAGATACAACTGACCGATGCCATGGCGCAGATGATCGGTACCCAGCCTTTCCATGCCTATAACTTCGGCGGGCGTCGTTTCGATTGTGGCGACAAGGCGGGCTTCATTACCGCCAATATCGCGCTCGCACTCGACCGTGACGACATCGGGCCGCCGGTGCGGGAGTTCCTCGATACGCTTTAGAAAAGTCGTTTCGGGAACTTACGCAAGACAGCAACCGTTGTGCAGGCTCACAGCTATTCTGGAGCCAAATGTATGTCACGGTTTGTCCTGACAATCTCGTCTGCCGCCCTGTCGGCAGCTATGCTACTCTCTTCGCCCGCGCTGGCCGCAGGAAAGGCCGATCGCGCCCGCGCCGCCATTGCCGAAGCCACAGGCAAGGTCGATGCCGCTGCCAAGATCGGCACCGTAGGTGATGCCCCGCGCCTTCATTCGGAAGCGGCCGCCATGCTGCGCAAGGCGCAGCAGGATCTCGCCAGCGGTCGCAAGGAAGAAGCGTTCGACGATGCAAACCGCGCGTCGCAACTTGCAGATAATGCCATCGGCGTATCACAGCGCGCAAGGACCGAGGCAGAGCAGAGCCAGCGCGCCAGCGCCGAAGCGACTGCCGCCGCCGCTCAGCAAGACGCCGCTGCTGCAAACGCCCGTGCGGATGCTGCCCAGCAATCTGCTGCAGCCGCCGCTGCCGATGCAGCCGCCGCGCGCGCAGCACCGCCGGTAATCATCGCGGCTCCCGCACCTGCGCCGACCGAAACGACAATCACTACGACTGAGACGGCAGCTGCCGTAGCACCGGTGAAAAAGGCGGCGACAACCCGCGTCGTTCGCAAGGCCACACCGCGTAAGGTAACGCGCGCCGTTGTCGCTCGCAAGACGACCACGACCACGGTCACTACCAAGTCCAACTAATCGTCACGCAAGGACGTGTGGGTTAGCCCCGCACGTCCTTTGCCACGGCGTCGAGCAGCCCGTTGACGAAGCCCTTTTCGCGCTTGTCGTAAAACGCGTCGGCCACATCGATATATTCGTTGATGACGGTCTTTACGGGCACATCGGCCCGGGCGAGCAGTTCGTAGGTCGCCACCCGCAGCAAAGCGCGCATGGGTTTATCCAGCCGGTCGAGTGACCACCCGGTTGACAGGCGCGCAGCGATAGCCGCGTCGAGTTCGGCCTCGCGCGCAATGCTGCCCGACACAATGTCATCGAAAAACGTGACTTCGGCTTCGTTATATTCCGCGTCCTCGATAGTCGCGCCCAACCGGTGCTGGTGAAATTCGTGCAGCAATTGCGCGACGGGCTTGGCTTCCATCGAATGCTGGTAAGAGGCCTGAACGGCAGCAAGCCGGGCGGCGGAACGTGATTTGGAGCGGCTCATGATAGCCGTGCCCTGACCGATGCGGCGTGTGCGGGCAACCCCTCGGCATCGGCAAGCGTCGCTGCCGCTGGGCCGAGCGTCGCCATTGCAGCCGGACTGGCGGCGAGAAAACTCGTCCGCTTCATGAAATCCGTCACGGACAATCCGCTGGCGAAACGCGCACGACGGCCTGTCGGCAGAACATGGTTCGGCCCGCCGAGATAGTCGCCGATCGCTTCGGGTGTGTGTCGCCCCAGGAATACCGACCCGGCGTGACGGACGCGCGCAAACAGCGCGTCAGGGTCGGCAACGGCGAGTTCGAGGTGTTCGGGCGCGAGGCGGTCGATCAACTGCGGCGCGCCGGACAAACTGCCGAGCAGAATAATTGCGCCGTGCGCGTCCCAGCTCGTGCTGGCCGAGGATTCGGTCGAGAGCGTCGGCAGTAACGCTTCAACAGCGGCGACCACAGCATCCGCGAACGCGGCATTATCGGTTATCAGGATTGACTGGCTTGTCGGGTCATGTTCGGCCTGACTCAGCAGATCAGCCGCGATCCACAAAGGATCGTTATCAGCATCGGCAACGACGAGGATTTCGGAAGGCCCCGCGACCATGTCGATCCCGACGCGGCCGTAGAGCTGGCGTTTAGCCTCTGCGACCCAGGCGTTGCCAGGGCCAACGATGACATCGACCGGAGCAATGCGCACGGTGCCGTAAGCAAGCGCGCCGACCGCCTGTGCACCGCCGACACGCCAAATTTCATCCACGCCTGCAATGTGCGCGGCGGCGAGTACGGCCTGATTCAGGGCGCCCTTCGGCGTCGGCGTCACCATTGCCAATCGCTCGACACCCGCGACCTTGGCTGGAAGCGCATTCATCAGCACCGACGAAGGGTAGGCTGCGCGACCGCTGGGGACATAAAGGCCAGCCGCTTCCACAGCCGTCCAGCGTGCGCCCATGCGAACGCCCGTATCATCGATCCAGTCGCTGTCGGCGGGACGTTGCCGCGCGTGATAGGCACGAATTCGGTCTGCGGCGAGATCGAGAGCATCACGCAACTGCGGGGCCAATCCCGCATAGGCGGCGGCACATTCGTCACGCGAGATCGACCAGCCCTCGGCATCGAGATCGAAGCCGTCGAAGCGCTGCGTCAGATCGAGCAATGCGACATCGCCCTCCGCACGGACGCGCGCGAGGATCGCCGACACGTCCGCTGCGACATCGGCATCAGCATCGCGGCGAGCATCGACAAGCGCAGCAAAAGCGGCCTCGAAACCGGAATCGCGCGCGTCGAGGCGGATCATGCGACCGCCCGTCGGAACGCCTCGACCAGCGGCGTCACATCGTCGCGGGTCTTCATCGCCGCGCGGTTGACTATGACGCGGGCGGAAACCTCGGCGATCACCTCGACCTCGACCAGACCATTGTCCTTCAACGTACGGCCTGACGAGACGAGATCGACGATGCGACTCGAGAGTCCGAGCGTCGGCGCAAGTTCCATCGCGCCGTTGAGTTTGACGATTTCCGCCTGAACCCCGCGCCGCGCGAAATGCTTGCGCGTCAGATTGGGGTATTTGGTCGCAACGCGGACATGGCTCCAGCGGCGGGGGTCATCGGTGGCTGCCATGCCCGTCGGTTCCGCCACGGAAATACGACACCGCCCGATGCCGAGATCGACCGGCGCGTAGAGTTCGGCATAATCGAACTCGTCGATCACGTCGGATCCGACCACACCGACCTGTGCCGCACCATGCGCCACGAAGGTCGCCACATCGAACGCACGCACACGGATCAGGTCCACGTCGGGCCGGTTGGTCGCGAAACGCAACCGCCGGTCGTCCTCGTCGCCGAAGCCCGGTTCGGGCACGAGGCCCGCGCGCGCCATCACGGGCAGCACTTCCGACAGGATGCGCCCCTTGGGCACGGCGATTGTCAGGATGGGGGTCAGCTTGTTCGACATTGCGCCCGCGCGCCTATCGCTCGCTGTCCTCCAAGGCAATCGCTGCCGACCGTCCGATCCACGGCGTCCAGTGTTGCCACCCGCCGTGAAGCGAAAACCATTCCCACAGCGCGGTCGCGATCAATGCGCCGGTTGAAGCCATGCCGAGGATCAGCGGCGGCCAGTGCAGGACATACCCCGCAACGCCAACACCCGTTAGTAACGCTACGCCTATCATATGCGAAAACGGCGGCCAGCGCCGCTCCGCCGTGGTCCATTTGAACGCCAGGTTGCCGAACAGGAACAAGAGCGGTCCACCACAGGCGACCAGAATGAAGGACAAATCGGCATGATGCCCCACGGGATGGGTGAGCATCTGTTCGTCGGCGACCGCTGTCACGATGATTCCGGCGACGATTGGCATGTGCAGATAGGTGTAGGCGTTGCGCGCGATCCGACCGGTTTCGCCGTGCTCGATCGCCTCACCACCGCGCTTCGCCCCGGTATCGAAATAAACCCACCACATCGTCGCGCTGCCAACAAAGCTGGCGGCAAAGGCGGCAAGGGTCGGCGTGTCGTGGGGCAGTTCAGCAAAAGTCGCACCCGTGACCAGAATCGCCTCGCCCAGCGCGATGATGATGAACAGCGAACAGCGTTCGGCCATGTGGCTGCCAGAAATATCCCAGTCGTCCAGTCCCGATCTGCCGAACCCGGGCGTACGAAAGAATAGCCACGGCCCCGCATATTCGATGGCAAGGGCGCCTGCCCAGAACAGTAACCGCGCATCGGCACCGGCGGCCGCGCCCGCAATCCAGAACGGCACCGCAAGCGCGAAATAAAAGGCGATACGCAGGAAATTACGGACCCGCGCCGGATTGTGCCCGCGTGACAACAGGGCAATCCACAGAGTGCGAACAAGCTGCAGCGTGACATAGGTCGCCGCGAAGATTGCACCACTGTCCGCAAAGGCGGTTGGCAACGAGACCGACAGCATGAGGCCGCCGAGCATCATCGCCATCAATAAAATACGTACCGGGGCGCGTTCGGGATCGAGCCAGTTGGTCGCCCAGCTGGTGTAAATCCACAACCACCAGACAGCGAGGAACAGCACCAGCGTTTCGAGCGCACCCTGCAAGGTCAGGTGTTCGAGCAGCCGGTGCGACAACTGCGTGATCGCAAAGACGAACACCAGATCGAAAAACAGTTCGATATTGGTAACATGATCGCTGTGTTCGGCATCGCGGTTGCGGAACAGGGTCTTGCGGAAAGCGGCTGAAGCCATGAGTGAGGTGTTAGCATGGAAAAATCCAATCTGGCGATGGTGACCCCGATCGAGGCATTTCATGCACAGATCGCTTATTGTGTGCGCAATGATGCGCCGGTCACGGCGGCTGTGTGCCGTGCGCTTATCGAGGCGATCGATACGACAACACGGACCGGTGCCCGGGTGTTGGGCTGGTCGGGAAATCCGACGGCTGATGCCGTGCCGCTGAGGCTGGTGGGCGGCGTGCATTCGCTGTGGCAGCGTGGTGTGGCGCCCGAACTCGCGCCGCTGTTCGAATGCGGAGAGGACGATGTCGCAACGATGCGCGCGTTTCTGGCTCAACATGATGCAGCTCTGCTGCCCTGGCTGGACGGTCCGCCACAGACGAACGAACCCGGGCGTTCGGCGCAACTGATGGCCGGATTGCTGGAGATCGCGGCGCGCCATGGACCCAGGATCGAACTGCTGGAAATCGGATCATCTGCAGGACTGAACCTGATGATCGGGCGCTACCGGATCAACCTCGACGGGGTGACGACTGGCCCCGCGGATTCCCCGGTCGTGCTGACGCCCGAATGGCGCGGCCCGCCGCCGGCGGCCGGCCCCATCGACATCGTCGGTGCGCGCGGTGTCGATATCGCGCCGGTCGATGCCACGTCACAGGCGGGGGCGGACCGATTGCTCGCCTATATCTGGGCGGACCATCATGTCCGTTTCGAACGAATGGCGGGTGCCCTGAGCATGATCCGCGCCGATCCGCCTCGGCTGGACGCGGGCGACGCTGCCGACTGGGTCGAGGCGCGGCTGGCAGAACCGCAGGAGGCGGGGGTCACCCGCGTCCTGATGCACTCCATCGTCTGGCAATATATCGCCGCGGAGGGGCAGGCCCGCATTACCGCCGCTATGGAAGCGGCAGGCGCCCGTGCAACGACCGAACGGCCGCTCGGCTGGGTCCGCGTCGAGGCCGACCGCACGGTCAACCAGCACGACATCACGCTCCGATCCTGGCCGGGTTATGACCAGAGTGTCCTGTACGGGCACGCCCATGCCCATGGTTTCTGGGTCGAGCGTGTCGCGTGAGCACCACAAAGATATTCACCGCAGCGCCCGACGACATCGACGAACTGGGCCATGTGAACAATGCCGTCTGGGTCCGCTGGATTCAGGACATCGCGCTCGCGCATTGGTATGCACAGGCGCTGCCCGAACATATCGAAGCGTACATCTGGGTCGTCGTGCGCCACGAGATCGATTATCGTGGCAATCTGAAGGTCGGCGAAAGCGTCGAGGGACGCACGTGGATTCCGGCACCGCCCACTGGTGCGAAGTTCGACCGCCGCGTCGCGTTCGTGAAGGACGGCAAGACGCTGGTCGAGGCGAAGACGACCTGGGCGATCATCGACAAGAAGGCGCAGCGAATTTTGCGTGTGCCGAAAGACGTTACCGCGCGGTTTTTTCCACTGGAGTAAGCGCCTCGTTCGTCGCCACGAGATAATCTACGATGGCGGGCACGTCCTTCGTCTCGACGGGCGCCTTGAACACCTTCTGCATTTTTTCGACCGTTGCGGTCCATTGCGCCTTCGTCAGGCGCGGCTGGGTCAGTATCTGCGCCGGGGAGTGACAGGCAGTGCAGTTCATCGTGACGAGTTCGGCGCCTGGCCCTTCGGGCAAGGTCGTCGTGTCGTCGGGCATCGTCACGCTGACGTTCGCGAATTTGAATTCGTCACGCGCCTGGCACCCGGCAACCGCGAGCGGTA
>JBDUBD010000107.1:0-8471 GCA_040004295.1 Sphingomonadales bacterium
CCAGATATCATGTGCCAACCGGGAAAACCTTGCCCCAGCGTCGTCCGATAGGCGAGCAAAAAGGAGAGCCATCAACCCGATCGAAACCGCACCGACGCTCATGGCAAGCCTGCGTCGCCAGATCGGCGCCGTTGGCCCGTGCCGTCGCATCAGGACGCGGGCGCGGCGAATCCCTCCTGCCATGCGCGTCGTCTTATTCATGTCATTGCCACTCCAGCTGACGCTAGCCAGACCTACCGCTAACAACCTGTGGCGGATGCGTCGGCGCGACCTACACGAGCAGCACATGGAGCGCCAAAACAATCGTACTACGATGTAGTTTGAGTGAAACAATCGACTATGGGATCGGACACATCGACGGTCTCACGACGGTAGAGTCCGTCTGGCTCCGCTTTCACTGCATACTGCACCTCAACGCCGCTTCTGGCCTTGAGCGTGCTGCTTAGTCCCCTTGGCACGGTAACAATATGGCTGCTCGGGCGTTGAGGCAGGATACGGCAGATATCCTAAGGTTCGCGCTGCTCGGTCTTCATCACCAGCAATCAATAGATTCATCCGCCGAGAACGGAGACAAGCTTCGGACATTGAAATGACCAAGTGGACCGAACGACGGTGCCTGACCGGTTTCGGACTTCGTCTCCGCGCACCGTCGTCTCGAACTCAGACCTGCAAACGAAAGTTGAAAAATGGAAATTCAGAAAATCATGAGCCGCGACATTCATGTGGTCGGCCTCAACGACTCGGTTGGTGAAACCGCCCAACGCATGGCCGACAGAGATGTTGGATTTCTCCCAGTCGTAGATGGTGATCGCTTGATGGGCATCGTTACCGACCGGGACATTGTGACGCGTTCGGTCGCCCTTGGACTGGCGGGTCAAAGCTATGTCCGAGATATCATGACCTCGCCTCCGAAATCATGCCGGCCCGACGAAACAGTCGAGGCCGTCGCGCATCGAATGGCGGACCAACAGGTAAGGCGATTGCCGGTGGTAGACGGTGACGACAAGATCGTCGGCGTTATCTCTTTGGCCGACTTGGGCCAACAGGACGCCGCAACGCTGACCGCAACCACTTTTGCAAAAGTTGTAAAGCCAGCTGGCGCGCACAATCAGCGGGCGTTTCACCATACCGCCTTTGGAAACTGACGCTTCGGAGGGGTAGGATCTTGGACAGAGAGACTAACCCCCTGCGCTTACACTTCTTGAGCAATTATGGTGCGGGATAGCGATGCAGTGCAGTAACGGCGGTAATGTGCACGGGAGAGCCAATCGCGAGGGCGGCCTTTAACTTGCCATACCAGACGAAGTTCAAACGGTATTCAGCCGTCCAGCGTCGTCTCGCGCGGAAGCCTGTCAATGCTGTCGCAGCTAAGGTCGCACAGCATCCCGGGGAACAATCGTGCTCTTAAAAGGTTCGCCAATCGAGCCGACTGGGTCGATCTTTCCAGTGGGTATAATCGAAATTCCGGTTGGCTCTAGGGTCATCCTTTCGGCATCCCAGAGGATTTGGTATGATGCATCCGACGACCGATCATCGAAGGTTTGTCCCGATATACCCGCTACATGCGGTTTTACTCGCAGGAATGCTGCCGCTCTTCCTTGGCGCGCTGCTTAGCGACATTGCTTATTCAGCGACATACGAACCTCAGTGGGCCAATTTCTCGTCCTGGCTCATTGTCGGCGCGATGATTTTGTGCGGCTTTACGCTGTTGTGGGCGGCAGTTGATTTAATCCGGAGCGGTGGTCGGGAACGTCAATCGTGGCTTTATGTCGCCTTGTTGTCAGCTTGTTTTGTACTCGGCTTCATCGGCGCTTTGATCCACGCAAAGGATGCGTGGGCAACGATGCCTGCAGGGCTGACGCTGTCCGTCGCCGTTGCGATGCTTGCAGTTGCAGCGACATGGGTCGGCTTCTGGGGCATAGGACAGGGACCGGCGAAATGAAGCACGCCAGCTTATTCGCCGTTGTGGTTTCGGTCGCATGTCTCCAAGGCTGCGGCCGCGCCGATGACCCCGTTAAATTCGGACAAAATCCCTCCCTTCCCGAGCCGGACCGCGGTCTGCTGCCGAGCATGAAAATCGCCAGCCCAGCGGTTTGGGGCAATGCTCACCCTACAGTTCCCAAGGGCTATGCAATTTCGGCTATCGCAACTGACCTCAAGGTCCCTCGCCAGACGCTGGTGCTGCCGAACGGGGATATCCTTGTGGCTGAAGGCAAAGGCGGCGGAGAATCTCCACTGCGTCCCAAGGACATCATTGCTGGGTATCTAAAAGGCAAAGGAACGACGTCGGTCAAAGGCGGTGACCGCCTCACGTTGCTGCGCGACAGTAATAGCGACGGGGTTTATGAAGGGCGGACCGTTTTTGCCGAAAACCTAAACGCGCCCTACGGCCTCGCATTAGCAAACGGCCAGCTCTACGTCGCCAACCAGGATTCGCTCGTCCGATTTGCCTATCGCGACGGTCAGATCAGAGCGAGTGGTCCACCGGTCAAGGTCACCGACCTGCCGTCGCAGATCAATCATCACTGGACCAAGTCGCTTGCTGCGAGCCCCGACGGTAAAATGCTTTACGTCGGCATCGGGTCGAACAGCAATATCACTGAACGTGGCATGGCAGCCGAAGTCGACCGTGCAATGGTCTGGGAAATCGATGCCAAGACAGGCGCGCACCGACCCTTTGCGACCGGGATTCGCAATCCGACGTCATTGGCGTTCCAGCCTGGAATCAACCAGCTTTGGGCGGTCGCAAACGAGCGTGACGAACTCGGTCCCGACCTTGTCCCCGATTATCTGACCTCTGTGCGCGCCGGAGCCTTTTATGGCTGGCCCTACAGCTACTGGGGGCAGCACGTCGATCCGCGCGTCAGACCGCAAGATCCCGCAAAAGTGGCTATTGCCGTTCGACCGGATTATGCGCTGGGCGCCCATGTTGCCGCGCTTGGGCTCGCTTTCTCGTCGCCAGTGATGGGCACGCGCCTCGCTGATGGCGTGTTTGTTGGCGAGCACGGGAGCTGGAACCGGAGCAAACCGTCGGGCTACAAAGTCGTGTATGTCCCGTTCAAAGGCGGGCGACCTGCTGGTCCGCCAATCGATTTCGTGACCGGTTTTATGGGTGCGGACGGCAAAACCCATGGCCGCCCGGTCGGTGTTACGCTGGATCCACGCGGCGCGCTGATTGTCGCAGACGATTTGTCCAACACGATTTGGCGAGTCACGCCGACACAATCGATGCCGCGCCAAGTCGTTCAGCTAGTCAAACCAAGATAAGTCGAAACTCGCTCCCGGCACCTTTCGCGAGGCAGCGGTTCTATCGATTTGCTGGCAGCCGGGCTGCTGCTTTCGGTTCAGGTCGAGCCTCGAGATCAGCGATAAGAGCTTTCATCTCTGCAATTTCCCGAACTTGAGCATCGATAATCCCGTTGGCAAGCTTGCGAACGCGCTGATCGCGGATCTGCGCCCGCTTGCTGGTCATGATGGCAATCGAGTGGTGCGGGATCATCGCCTTCATATAGCTCAAATCGTCCACCGTTTCCTGACTACGCACCAACCACAACGAGATCGCGAAAACCGCAGCGCTCCCCGTCGATATTGCGATGTTGGTGGTTCGGCTGGGGTACATGCTCCACATAAAGGCAAGCATGATCACGGTCATGACAGCACCCATGTAGATCGCCATCCAAGTTCGCGTCTGGCTGTAGAAAACATGATCGAGGCTGTAGGTGTTGAGATACATCAACCCGAACATTACGACGGTCGACGTCAGGACCATGGCGCCGAAACGCTTATATCCGATGCCGCTCGTGCCAGGTTTCATCGATATTGGCTCGTATCGCATTTCTCGATAACTGCTCGGGACGCCAGCCGTTCTGGGACGTTCAAGGGGTCATTGCAGGCCGAACAGAGACGCGAGACCGTAAGCGCGCAGGAAGGTGCGGCTATTCGCGACTACCGGACAAAGCTCTGCGCCGGTCTTCACCCTTCGAGCTGTTTCTAAGTTCAGGCCGTATCTGCGAAAATTTGTTGGGCAACGATTCGCTCGGGAAGGGGGATGCAGCAGTGTACAGAGGTAAAAGTACAAAGGACGGGTAATCCTCATACACAGCCCAGAAAACCGCCAAAGTTCGCAGTGAAAAACCCGATTTTCGGCGTTTTCCGCAATCTTTTCCGCAGCGATTGCGAACTTTTTTTAGTTGACCAACCACAAAAAATGGCTGATTTGCGCCGCGCGGCCCGATGGCGGAGTGGTTACGTAGAGGACTGCAAATCCTCGCACGCCGGTTCGATTCCGGCTCGGGCCTCCATGGCGTGTCTCCCGTTGACGCAAAGCCGCGCCTGAACGAAGGCGCAGAGCATGTCTGAAACCCTCACCCTGTTCGACAGCTTGACCCGTTCGTTGCGTCCGTTCGTGCCGATCGAACCGGGACACGCCCGCGTTTATTCATGCGGCCCGACGGTCTATCACTTCGCGCATCTTGGCAATCTGCGTGCCTATGTTTTCACCGACACGCTGACCCGCGCGCTGCGGTGGAAGGGACTGGAGGTCACGCACGTCATCAACATCACCGATGTTGGCCACCTGACCTCCGATGCAGATGCCGGTGACGACAAGATGGCTGTCGCCGCTGCGCGCGAGGCGAAGACGATCTGGGATGTCGCGAAATTCTACACCGACGCATTCAAGGCCGACATCAAGGCACTCAATATCCGCGAGCCAAGCCGCTGGTCGGTAGCGACCGATCATATTCAGGAGATGATCGCGTTTGCCGAACGAATCGCGCCGAAGCATTGCTACGAGATCGAAAGCGGCCTGTATTTCGACAGCACGACCGTGCCGGATTACGGGAAGCTGGCGGGGCATCAGGCCAACGAACCGGAGTCCGCGCATGAGGGCCGCATTGCCGAGGTCGATGGCAAGCGTCACACGTCCGACTTCGCGATCTGGCGCAAGTCGTCGCCGGGCGAACAGCGCCAGATGGAATGGGATTCACCCTGGGGCAAAGGCGCGCCGGGCTGGCACCTCGAATGCTCGGTGATGAGCCAGAAATATCTGACTACTGAGGATTCTCGGCAGTTCGACATCCACACCGGCGGCATCGACCACCGCGAGATCCACCATCCGAACGAGATCGCGCAGAACCAGGCATTCACCTGCACGTCCGCGACCGGCGCGAACTGGTGGATGCACAATAATTTCCTCGTCATGCGCGACGGGAAAATGTCGAAATCGAAGGGTGAATTCGCGACGCTCCAGTCGATAATCGACAAGGGCGTTCACCCCCTCGCCTATCGCCTCATGTGCCTGCAGGCACATTATCGTAGCGAGCTGGAGTTTTCGGGAGAGAATTTGCTGGCGGCGCTGACGCGGTTGAAGCGGATGTTTAAGGTAGTCGCAGTAACTCTCTGGCAGGAATTTGACACGACGAGGGATGCTGTAGATTCGCCCGCACAGTTTCTTCCTATTTCCCGAAAAAAATGGTCTGACCTGGAAGTGTTCGGTTGGCTGCAAGATGCCGACGATGCCATTTCCGAAGATCTGAATACGTCAAAGCTGCTTCCTATCCTTGAAGGAGTTTTGGGTGATCCAACCATAGAGAATTCACTTCGCTGGCATGTGATTGCGACGTTGGACGATATTTTGGGACTCAATCTCTTGTCGACAAGACGGCATGAGCTTCGCGTCCGTCCCGCCTCCGCACCCCTCAGCGAAATCGAAATCGAAGCCCGCCTTACCGAACGTAAAGCCGCGCGCGCGGCCAAGGATTTCGTCACGTCCGACCGCATCCGCGACGAACTCGCCGCTGCCGGGGTGGAAGTGATGGACGGCGACCCGCTCGGCTGGGATTGGAAGATCGACCTCTAACCCCGTCATTCCCGCGAAAGCGGGAACCCATCTCCTGAACAATCGACTGGAGATGGGTTCCCGCTTTCGCGGGAATGACGATATGTAGTTTGGATGACCCTCGCCGCCCTGCCCGTCCTCGTCCGTCCGCTCATCGAATCGCGCCTCCCCGACTGGCTCACCCCGCGCTGGTTCACCAGCAAGGGTGAAGCCATCGCGCTCGCGCCCGATGCGGAGATCGGCTGGTTCGACTTCTACGAAAAGCCCGACATGGCCGCCGCGATTGCTCAGGCAACTTCGATGCGCTGGCTGCACACGCTTTACGCGGGGGTGGACGGCATCCCGCTCGATCAGCTCGCGCGGCAAGGCGCCGTGCTGACCAACGGCGCCGGGACCAACGCGGTCACGATCGCCGAATATGTCGTGATGGGGATGCTGACCATCGCCAAGGGATACCGCGAGGTCGTGCGCGCGCAGGACCGGCACGACTGGCTGAAAGGGCCGCCAGGCAAGGTCGAATTGGCGGGCAGCAAGGCATTGCTGCTGGGCTATGGCGCCATCGGCAAACTGATCGAAACACGTCTGAAAGCGTTCGACGTCGAGGTCAGCGTCGTACGCCGCAGCGCCGGACCGGACACCCTCGGCCCCGACGACTGGCGACCGCGCCTCGGTGAATTCGACTGGATCATCCTCGCCGTTCCGGCCACACCCGAAACCGACGGCATGATCGACCGCGCTGCGATTGCGGCGATGAAGCCATCCGCCGTTTTACTCAACATCGCGCGGGGCAGCGGCGTCGATCAGGATGCACTGGTCGAGGCGCTGTCGGCCAAGCGGATCGGGGCGGCGTTTCTCGATGTCACCACTCCTGAACCACTGCCGCCCGAACACCCGCTCTGGTCCTTGCCGAATGCGCATGTGACAATGCACCTTTCGGGGCAGTCGCAGGAAAAGATGTTCCTGCGCGGGGCCGAGCGCTTCATTGAAAACCTCGGACGCTGGCATCGTGGCGAACCGCTGCACCACATTGTCGACCTCGACCGAGGTTACTGACCGCCGCCCAAAACTTGCACCCGCCCACGCTGCGGCGCATAGGCGCCCGCACTATGGCCACAAACTGGAACCCGCAAAGCTGGACCGCGCATGAGGCGCGCCAGCTCCCCACCTACCCCGATGCGGAGGCACTGACGCGTGCCACCACGACGCTGTCGTCGTTTCCGCCACTGGTGTTTGCGGGCGAAGCGCGCGACTTGACCGGCGAGCTCGCCAAGGTTGCCGACGGCCAGGCATTCCTGCTTCAGGGCGGCGATTGCGCCGAGAGCTTCGCCGAGTTCCATCCGAACAATATTCGCGACACGTTCCGGGTCATCCTGCAGATGGCCGTCGTCCTGACATTCGCGTCGAAGCTGCCGACGATCAAGCTTGGCCGCATGGCCGGCCAGTTCGCCAAGCCGCGCAGTGCCGACATGGAAGATCTCGATGGCGTTTCGTTGCCCAGCTATCGCGGTGACATCGTCAACGACATCGCGTTCGAGGCAAATGGCCGCGCGCCCGATCCGCAACGGATGGTACAGGCGTATAACCAGTCGGCGGCGACGCTGAACCTGCTGCGCGCCTTCGCGGCGGGTGGCTATGCGAATCTGCATCAGGTTCACGCCTGGACACACGACTTCATGGGCCGCAGCCCATGGACGAAGCAGTACCGCGATGTGGCGGATCGCATTGGCGAGGCGCTCGACTTCATGAGTGCCTGCGGGATCAATCCCGACACTGTTCCGCAACTCAAGGGGACACAGTTCTACACGAGCCATGAGGCGTTGCTGCTCCAGTACGAGCAGGCGCTGACGCGTCAGGATTCGCTGACCGGCCAATGGTACGACACGTCGGCACACTTCCTGTGGATCGGCGACCGCACCCGCTTTGAGAACAGCGCGCATGTCGAGTTCCTTCGCGGCATCGGCAATCCTTTGGGCATGAAGGTCGGGCCGAGCTTGACGCCGGACGTGTTGCTCCGCTTGCTCGATACGCTCAATCCGGGGCGCGTTCCGGGCCGCATGACGCTCATCACACGCTATGGTCATGACAAGATCGAGGGTGCCCTGCCCGCGCTCGTCCGTGCCGTAATGCGTGAAGGCCATCCGGTCGTATGGAGTTGCGATCCGATGCACGGCAATGTCGTCAAGGCCGCCAATGGTTACAAGACACGTCCGTTCGAGCGCATCCTGTCAGAGGTTCGCGGGTTCTTCGCCGTGCACCGTGCCGAAGGATCGTTCGGTGGCGGTATCCATGTCGAGATGACCGGCCAGAATGTGACCGAGTGCACCGGCGGCGCAGTCGATGTGACCGAGATGTCGCTAGGCGACCGTTACCACACGCATTGCGACCCGCGCCTCAACGCCGGGCAGAGCCTGGAACTCGCGTTCCTGCTCGCCGAGATGCTGAACGCCGAGTTGAAAGACCGGCGCAAGGCCGCTGCCTGAGTTGGTAACAACCGACGCCGCCGCGTTTTCCGACACTCTGGCGCAACGCGGGCGGTTGATCGGGCTGGACGTCGGAACGAAGACGATCGGAACGGCGCTGTGCGATGCGATGTGGACCATCGCATCGCCCGCCGAACTCGTCCGCCGGACCA
>JBDUBD010000028.1:0-27454 GCA_040004295.1 Sphingomonadales bacterium
CGGCGAGGCCGGAACGCGGCAGGTCGAAAACGCGCGATCGGGCCTCTGCCAGATGATGGGTGGCGGTTCGGTGTGCGTCATCCATATCCTCGAGCGGGTCTGAGATGGATTTAGCGACCGACCCCGGTGAAGACGCGTTTCGCGCGCAAATCAGGATGTTCCTTAAGAACAACCTCCCCGCCGACTATGCGGCGATCGGCAGGCGCCGCTACACGTTGCCGCGCGACGTGATGCTCGGATGGCAGGCGATCCTTGCCAGCCATGGCTACGCCCAGCCGCACTGGGCCGTCGAGCATGGCGGCCAGGGATGGGACGGCCGCAAGCGCATGATCTTCGACCAGGAACTGGCGGCGGCCTTCGCCCCCGGTACCAACGTCCAAGGCATGGCCTTGTTTGGCCCGGTGCTCAACGAATTCGGCACACCCGAACAGCAGGAACGATTCCGGCCGCCGCTCCTCGCCGGGCAGACATTTTGGTGCCAGGGCTTTTCCGAACCTGGATCAGGGTCCGACCTGGCGTCGCTGCGGACGACGGCCGTTCGCGACGGTGACACCTGGGTGATCAACGGCCAGAAGATCTGGACGACCCAGGCCAATTTCGCCGACTGGGTCTTCCTGCTGGCGCGCACGAGCAGCGAGGGACGCAAGCAGGACGGTATTTCGTTCTTCCTGATCGACATGAAGACGCCCGGCATCTCTGTCCGGCCGATCCTCACCATCGATGGCGAGCATCATCTCAACGAGACCTTCTACGACAATGTCGTCGTACCCGGCGCCAACCTGATCGGCGCCGAAGGCCAGGGCTGGGCCATCGCGAAATTCCTGCTCAACAATGAGCGGATCTTCGGATCGGCCGACATGCCCGCGCTCTATATTTCGCTCTGGCATGCCCGGACGATCCTCGAGCAGACCAAGGCCGGCACCGAGTCGCTCATCGCCGATCCGGCGTTCGGCGTGCGTCTCGCGCGGCTGGAATTCGGCGTCGCGGCGCTCGAGATGACGTTGATGGAAACGGTCTCGCGCGGACGCATGAGCGACCGCGACCTGAGTATCGTTGGCTCTGCGATCAAGGTCCGCGCAACCGAATTGTACATGGCGCTCACGCAGCTCGCCGTCGACGCGCTTGGCGATGCCGGAGCCGTCGCCTTCCCCGATCCCGAAGGTGACGAAGCCCGCTATCCCCCGCCCGCAGGTGAGAAAGCCGCTGGGATCGCTGCTGCCTATTTCTACAGCCGGGCAGCCGCAATCTATGGCGGGACCAACGAGATCCAGCGCAACATCATCGCCAAAGCCAAATTCGGATTCTGACCTGATGACCTTCGACCTCACCGACGACCAGCGACTCATCGGCGAAAGTGCAGCGCGCTTCGTCGCCGATTTCGGACGCAATCCTCCCGAAGCAAGCGGCTTCGACTGGCCGCTGTGGAAGCAGATTGCCGAGATGGGCTGGCTTGCCGCTAGCCTCCCCCAAAGTGCCGGCGGGATCGGCGGCCCGATCGAGGCGGCACTTATTGCCGAGGCGCTGGGCAGGGGCTCGATCGGCGGCGATCTTCTCGGTGCCGCCGTGCTTGGTCCCCAGTTGCTCGTTGCGAGTGGCGGGCTCAGCGACCGTCCGGAACTTCTCGACCAGATCATATCCGGCGAGATCGTCGTTGCTGCGGCAGTGAGCGAGCCGCAGAGCCGAGGCGACCTGACGCGCGTCGAGACAGCGGCGGTCGCGGACGGCGATCGCTACCGGCTGCGTGGCACCAAGACGCTCGTGCTTGCCGGTGACGCCGCCGACATGCTGATCGTATCGGCCGCGATCGAAGCTGACTCCAAATCGACGATCGGGCTGTTTCTCGTCGCTGCCCGGCAGGACGGCGTCGATCGTCTCGCAACGCCGTTGGTCGACGGGACCAGCGCCGCAACAATCGCATTCGACGGCGCCATAGCCGAACGGCTGGGCGAACCTGACCAGGCGCTCGCCGCCCTCGCGGCGATGGCGGAGCATGGCATGTCATGGATCGTCGCCGAAACCGTCGGCATGGTCGCGGCTGTCGGCGAAATCACCGCCGATTATTGCCGGACACGTCAACAATTCGGGATGGCGCTCGGTCAGTTCCAGGTCCTGCAGCACAAGCTCGCCGACATGGAGATCGATCGCCAGGGTGCACGCGCCGCCCAGTTGGTCGCACTGGCAGCATTCGCCTTGCCTGAGGGCGATCTGCGTCGACGGCGTTTTTCAGGTGCCAAGGCGTCTGCGGGCGAAGCGCTGCGACGGGTCGCGGGTGCGGGCGTGCAGACGCATGGCGGCATGGGCATGACGATCGAATACCCGGTCGGCAGATACCTCCAGCGCATGGTCGTCCTCGACGCTATTCTCGGATCGCCCGATCACCATCTGCGCGTCTGCGCGGACCTTCTGGCCGCGGCATGACGGACGCGGCGGTGCCGCCCAACGGTCCCGCCGAAGCAATCACCGGCCCGCTGTCGGACATCCGCGTGCTCGATATCGCTACTTTCATCGCGGCACCCTTTTGCGGAACTCTTCTTGCCGATTTCGGCGCCGACGTCCTCAAGATCGAACAGCCCGAAGGGGGCGACACCTTGCGGCGGTTCGGCACGCTCGTTCCCGGCGCCGATACGCTGGTCTGGGCGAGCGAGGCGCGGAACAAGCGATCGATGACGCTCGACCTACGCCGCGACGAGGGCCGCGAGATTTTCCTGTCGCTCGTCTCGCGCAGCCATGTCGTGCTTGAAAATTTTCGTCCCGGCACGCTCGAGAAATGGGGATTAGGCTTCGAGGAAATCCGCGCCGTCAATCCGCGCATCGTCATGCTGCGCGTGAGCGGATACGGCCAGACGGGTCCAATGCGGGGAAAACCGGGCTTCGCACGCATCGCGCACGCCTTCGGCGGCCTGTCGCATCTCGCGGGGGAAGCGGATGGTCGGCCGGTTGTGCCCGGCTCGACCTCGCTTGCCGACTATATGACCGGCTTGTTCGGCGCGGTCGGCGTCCTCGTGGCGCTCAGGCATGCGGAACGGAGCGGCGAAGGGCAGGAAATCGATATCGCGCTCTATGAATCGGTGTTCCGCGTGCTCGACGAGATCGCGCCCGCCTACGCCCGCAGCGGGTTCGAGCGGAGCCGGCTCGGTCCCGACACGGTCAATGCGGCACCGCATAGCCACTACCGCACACAGGACGGCGAATGGGTCGCGATCGCGTGCACGACCGACCGGATGTGGATCAACCTTGCGCGCGCGATCGGCCCGGAGTCGCTGACGAGCGACGCTCGGTTTGCGACCGGTCAGCTGCGCGACGGCCTTCGCACAGAACTGAACGCGATCGTCGGTCGTTGGACGGAAGCGCGCACGGTTGCGCAAGTGCTCGATGCCTGCGCGCAACACGACGTGCCGGCTTCGAAACTGATGAGTATCGGCGATATCTTTGCGGACCCGCAGTTCGCCGCACGCGGGAATCTTCGCACGATTGCGGACGAACGCTTCGGCGAACTGACCTTGCCGGGGCCCCTGCCCTCCTTGTCGCGCACACCGGCGCAATTGCGATCGGTCGGTCCCGCGCTCGGCGAAAGTACTGACCATATTCTTTCGGACCTTCTTGGCCATACGGCTGCTGAAATCGTGCGCCTTCGCACGAACGGAATCATATGAAGCTCAACGCCGAAAGTGCGAAACCATAAAACTTATATTGATTATCACGAAATCACTTTTTAAAGCACGAGCGTCGTGTCGTGAGTTCGGCACGCTGCCAAAATGGAGAGCTTGGTTGTCGGCACCGTCGGGATCGACCTTTGCGAAGAAGGGCAATTATTTAGAGGATTTCGAAATCGGCGCGCGGTTCAACCATGCGACGCCGCGCACCGTAAGCGAGGGTGACGCGAGCCTTCAGATCGCGTTGACGGGCGCACGCCAGCCCCTGTTCTCGTCGGCGCCGTTCGCGCGTTCGCTCGGCTACCGGACGCGCCCGATCGACGACCTGCTTGTCTTCAACATCGCCTTCGGAAAGACCGTCAACGACATCTCGCTCAATGCCGTGGCGAACCTTGGCTATGCCGACGTTCGCTTCCTCGCACCCGTCTATGCCGGCGACACGCTTACCGCGGAGACCGAGATCATCGGGTTGCGCGAGACCTCCGACGGCAAGAACGGGATCGTCTATGTCCGTTCTTCGGCCTTCAACCAGGATCGCGAAGAGATCCTGACCTGGGCGCGCTGGGTGCTCGTCCGGAAGCGCGATGCCGCTTCACCGCCGCGTCCATCGCACGTTCCGCCGCTGCCCGATCAGGTCGCCGTGGAAAACCTGCCCCTGCCCCCAGTGAGCCCCGATACGTCAAGCATGGCCCGCGCATCGGGCTCGACGCGGTTCTGGGACGATTTCGCGCCGGGTGACCGGATCGACCACCCGTCCGGTATGACGCTCGACGAAAGCGATCACACGCTCGCCACCCGATTGTTCCAAAACAACGCCAAGGTTCATTTCGATGCGCTCGAAATGGCAGGGACGCCGCATGGCCGACGGCTCGTCTACGGCGGTCATGTCATCGCGGTGTGCCGTGCGCTGTCGCACGATGGCATCGAGAACGCCTTGTCGATCCTGGCGATCAACGGCGGTGCGCACCGCGCGCCGACCTTTGCCGGTGATACGCTCTACTGCTTCACAGAGGTCGTCGAAAAGATCGCACTGCCGCTAGCCGGTGCCGGTGCGCTCCGGCTCCGGCTCGTCGGTCTGAGCAAC
Organism: Sphingomonadales bacterium; assembly: GCA_040004295.1. Taxonomy (GTDB): domain Bacteria; phylum Pseudomonadota; class Alphaproteobacteria; order Sphingomonadales; family Sphingomonadaceae; genus Sphingomonas_O. Next base: position 4,738 of record JBDUBD010000028.1, read on the forward strand.
CAGCCGCCGGCCGGTTTCCGGGACCGCATCACGATCGACGGCAAGGAGCGCTTCGATCCCGCCGTCGTGCTCGACCTCGACTACACCGTTTTGATGCCACGGCACGCTGCCGCAGCCTGAGGATGATTTGATGAAACAGCCCGTTCACCCCGCCGATGCCTTGTTCGATGGCGAGAAGGTCGTGCCCGGCATTCCGAGCTGCGAGCATTTCGCCGGAAGCGAGAAGCTCATCCTCAAGGCGTTCGCACTCCAGGACGACCTCGGCCCTATATTCGACGTCACCTGCGACTGCGAAGACGGCGCGGCGGCGGGTCAGGAAGAGGCGCATGCCCGACTCGTCGCCCGCCTCATCGCGTCGGACCAGAACAAGCATCGCCAGGCCGGTGTGCGGATCCACGATCCGGCGCATCCGCATTGTCGCGCCGACATCGATATCACCCTCGACGGGTGCGCCGACACGCTTGCCTACATCACGATTCCGAAAACCACCTCGGCAAAGCAACTCGGCGAGATCATCGAGTATATTCGCGACGGATGTGCCCGTCGCGGCATTGAGCGCGAGATTCCAGTGCACGTGCTTATCGAGACGCACGGCGCGCTCGCCGACATATCCGAGATCGCCGCGATGCCCTGGCTTCAGGTCATCGACTTCGGGCTGATGGATTTTGTCAGCGCGCACAATGGTGCGATACCCGCGAGCGCCATGCGAAGTCCCGGCCAGTTCGAACATCGATTGCTCGCGCGTGCCAAGGCCGAGGTGGTGGCTGCCGCGTTGCGCAATGGCGTCGTCCCCGCGCACAATGTGTGCCTCGACCTGAAAGATGCCGAGCGTGTCCATGCCGATGCGAGCCGCGCGCGCACTGAGTTCGGCTTCCTTCGCATGTGGAGCATCTACCCCGCGCAGATCGCGCCGATCGTCGAAGCGATGCGTCCCGACTTCTCGGATGTCGAAGACGGTGCCGCCATCCTGCTCCAGGCACAGGCGGCAGACTGGGGACCGATCCAGTACAAGGGCGAATTGCACGACCGGGCGACGTACCGGTATTTCTGGAGCGCGTTGCAACGCGCGCGCGTCACGGGGCTCTCCGTCCCGGCCGACGCACAGGCAGCGTTCTTCCAATGAACACGCTCGCAAGCCCGATCGCGACATGCACCGAAGCGCTCGAGATGATTCGCCATTATGGTGACGCATCGCTTGCCGCCATTGCCACGCGCGTCGAAATCGATGGTCGGGCGGATCCGGCGCGGCTCGAAGCCTTGCAACATGAAGCGCACGGCGCTGCATGGATCGCGACCTATGTCGCATCGCTTGGCGCGACGCTCGACTGGGCACGTCGCCTGGCCGCCGACGGCTCACTCACCGAGCTCGAAGAGGCGATTCTCGTTTGCGCGTTCGGCGAGTATATCAGCCAGATCGCTGGCGGCATTCCGATCAGCCAGGTCGAGTTCGCACGGCCAGCCGACCTCGGTCTTGTGCAGGACGCGTCCGCGCTGGCCGCACATCCGGCATGCGCACAGCTGACCGATCCACAGGTCCAGCAGCAAGCACGCGGGACGATCGTAGCCGCACTGTCCGACGGTATGTTCGGCGCACCCCTTTACGGCGACGATATCCTCGAGATGATGTCGGACCAATTTCGACGCTTCGTCGAGGCGCGGATCGCGCCGCAGGCGCACCAATGGCACCTCGACAACGCCTATATTCCGCTCGACGTGGTCGCGGAGCTCGCGGCGCTCGGCGTGTTTGGCCTGACCATTCCCGAAGACTGGGGCGGAACGGGCCTCGGCAAACTCGCGATGTCGGTCGTGACCGAGGAGCTGTCACGCGGCTACATCGGTGTCGGATCGCTCGGCACGCGTTCCGAGATCGCCGGCGAATTGATCCGCCTCGGCGGCACCGAAGACCAGAAGCAGCGTTTTCTCGCACGCATCGCATCGGGTGACATCCTGCCGACCGCAGTCTTTACGGAGCCCGACACGGGGTCCGACCTGGCATCGCTCAAGACGCGCGCGGAACTCGTCGAGAAGGACGATGGCACGCGGGTTTGGCGCGTGACCGGCAACAAGACATGGATCACACATGCCGCGCGTGCCGATCTCATGACGATGCTGGTCCGCACCGACCCTGCGGAAAAGGGCTATAAGGGCCTGTCCATGCTGCTCGCCGAAAAGCCGCGTGGAACTGACGAACACCCCTTCCCCGCCGAAAGTATGGACGGCGGTGAAATCGAGGTTCTCGGCTATCGCGGCATGAAGGAATTCGAACTCAGTTTCGACGGGTTCGAAGTTCCGGAGGAGAACCTGCTCGGCGGCGTCCCGGGCCGCGGCTTCAAGCAGTTGATGGAGACATTCGAAAGTGCGCGCATCCAGACCGCGGCGCGTGCCGTCGGCGTCGCCCAGGCGGCGCTCGACACCGGGCTCCGCTACGCCCAGGAACGTCGGCAATTCCACAAGCCGCTGATCGCATTCCCGCGCGTGCACAACAAGCTCGCCTGGATCGCGACCGAGACGATGATCGCACGGCAGATCACCTATGAGTCGGCGCGCGAAAAGGATCAGGACAAGCGCTGCGACATCGAGGCAGGCATGGCGAAACTGCTCGCCGCCCGCGTTGCCTGGGCCGCGGCTGACAACGCGCTGCAGATCCATGGCGGAAACGGCTTCGCGCTCGAATATGCCGTGAGCCGCCTCCTCTGCGACGCCCGGATCCTGAGTATCTTCGAGGGCTCGGCCGAGATACAGGCGCAGGTGATCATCCGCGGCCTGCTGACGCGAAAGGCGAGTAGCGAGACTTGACCGGTATTCTTTCTGGAATGCGCATCGTGGAGCATGGCGCCTTTATCGCCGGCCCCTTCTCCACCATGTCGCTCGCCGGATTCGGCGCGGAAGTCATACGCATCGATCCGCTCGGGGGCGGTATCGACAACAGTCGCTGGCCGGTCACGTCGAGCGGCCGCAGTCTCTACTGGGCAGGTTTCAACAAGGGCAAGAAATCGGTCCGCCTCGACCTGAAATCGGTCGAGGGGCGGGAACTCGCCCAGGCGCTCGTGACCGCGCCGGATGCCGACGCCGGCCTCTTCGTGAGCAACCTGCCTGCCAAGGGGTGGATGGATTATGCGTCGCTCCGTGCCCGGCGGGCGGACCTCATCATGGTGAGCATCGTCGGCAGCCGCGACGGTTCAACCGCGATCGACTATACCGTGAACTCCGCCGCCGGCTTTCCAATGGCTACCGGCCCGGCCAGTTGGGATGCACCGGTCAATCACGTCCTTCCCGCCTGGGATCTGCTCTGCGGCATGACGGCGGCGACAGCGCTGCTGGCGGCGGAACGGTTTCGACGAAGCCACGGCACCGGCCAATTGCTGCGGGTCGCACTGGCCGATGTCGCGTTCGCGGCGGTGGGCGATCTCGGCCTGATCGGCGAGGTCCAGTTGAATGGCCACGGGCGTTCCCGGCTCGGCAACGACATCTACGGCGCGTTCGGGCGCGACTTCGAAACGTCGGACGGTCGACGGGTGATGGTCGCTGCGGTCAGCCAGGGTCAATGGGCGGCCCTGTGCAAGTCGACCGGCATCTCCGAGGCGGTGGCCGCGCTCGAGCGCGAGGACGCGATCGACCTGACCAGCGACACCGCGCGCTTCGAAGCACGCGATGCGATCGCCGCGTTGCTCGCGCCCTGGTTTGCCGCGCGGCCGCTCGCGGACGTGAGGGCCGTGCTCGACGCGCACCGCGTCTGCTGGGGCCCCTACCAGACATTCGAGCAGATGGTCACCGAAGACGCGCGCTGCAGTGTCGCCAATCCGCTGTTCGACGATGTCGATCATCCGGGTCTTGGACGCATCCTTACGCCGCGCTCGCCGGTCGAGACGGGAGACGGCGGGCATGTTCCCCCGAGGATCGCGCCGCGTCTCGGTCAGCATACCGACGAGGTTCTTGCCGGGATCCTCGGTTTGGGCGACGGCGCTATCGCCGCGCTGCACGACCGCGGGATCGTGGCGGGGCCCGACGCCTGACCGGCTTTCAGCGGAGCGCAGACCATGTGTATCCTCGCGCTCGCCTGGCAGGCGCATCCGCACTGGGCGCTCGTCGTCGCCGCCAATCGTGACGAGTTTCACGCGCGCGAGGCCGTCCCACTTGATCCATGGTCTGACGGCATGACCATTGCGGGCCGCGATCTGCGCGGCGGCGGGACCTGGCTCGGCCTGTCGTCGCACTCCCGGTTTGCTGCGGTAACCAATGTGAGGGGGTTCGGCCCGCCCGAGGCCGACCGACCGTCGCGCGGCGCGATCGTCGGACACCTGCTCGAAGCCGAGGCCGCTCCCGACGCGACGGTGGCGGCGCTCGGCGCCTTCAATCCGGTCAACGCCGTCGTCGTCAATCGATCCGGGGCGTGGCTCATGACGAACCGGCCCTCGATCGCAGCGGCACCGCTTTTGCCCGGTGTCCATGACCTTTCGAACGATCCGGTCGGATGCGAGACCGGCAAGACTTTCCGGGCGCGCGCGGCGGTTGCGGACTGGATCGCCACCCCCGCACCGGAGATCGGCACGCTGTTCGAGGCGTTGCGCGCATGGGTGCCCTCCGACCCGGACGCTCTGTTCGTCAAGGACAGCGTTTACGGAACGCGGTGCAGCACCGTCGTCGCGATCGACCAGGCGGGTCGCGGGACGATCGTCGAACGATCATTCGACGCCCATGGAGAAGACATCGGTCGCCGAAGCTTCAACATTCTCTGGTGACAGCCTCTCATTATTCGCGCGCCAGCGGTCAGTCGATTTCGAACAGGGCAGCTGCCCCCATTCCGCCGCCGATGCACATCGTCACCACGACACGGCGCGCCTCACGCCGCCGCCCTTCGATGAGCGCATGGCCGACGAGGCGCGACCCCGTCATGCCATAGGGATGGCCGATCGAAATCGACCCGCCGTTGACGTTGAGTAGGTCATCGGCAATGCCAAGCGTGTCGCGGCAATAAAGCACCTGGACCGCAAAGGCCTCGTTCAGTTCCCAGAGGTCGATATCGCCCACCGACAGCCCGAACCGCTCGAGGAGCTTGGGAACGGCGAAGACCGGACCGATCCCCATCTCGTCGGGCTTGGTCCCGGCAACGGCCATACCGACATAACGTCCCATCGGTGCCAGGCCACGCGCTTCCGCTGCACTCCGCTCCATCACGACACACGCCGACGCACCGTCGGACAGCTGGCTCGCGTTTCCGGCGGTTATGACGCCGCCATCGCCGACCACCGGCTTGAGCGCCGACAGCCCCTCGAGCGTCGTCTCGGGCCGGTTGCATTCGTCGCGCGCAACGGTGACCTCGCGGGTCGATGTCTCGCCCGTCGCCTTGTCGGTCACCGACATCATTGCGGTTACGGGCACGATTTCGTCGTCGAAACGCCCGGCCGCCTGCGCTGCCGCAGTCCGCTGCTGCGACTGCAGGGCGTAGGCGTCCTGCGCATCGCGCCCGACGCCATAGCGCGCGGCCACGATCTCGGCCGTCTGCAGCATCGGGATATAGATGCCGGGATCGGTCGCCAGGAGTTCGGGATCCGGCGCGATCCGGAGCTCGGCTGTCTGGACGAGCGAAATCGATTCGACGCCGCCCGCGACGACGGCCGTCGCGCCCTCCTGCACGATGTGGTGCGCCGCATTGACGATCGCCTGCAGCCCCGAACCGCACTGCCGGTCGAGCGAATAGGCGGCAACTGTTTCCGGAAGCCCGGCGCGCAGTGCGGCCGCACGCGATACGGTCGCCTGCACTCCTTGCTGAAGGCCTGCACCCATGATCACGTCGTCGATTTCATGTCCGCCGAGCTGCGCGCGTGCGACTGCCGCGCGGATCGCATGCGCGGCGAGCGTCGGTGACGCCGTCGCGTTGAAACTGCCTTTATAGGCCCGTGCCAGAGGCGTTCGCGCCGTCGAAACTATCACTGCTTGCCGCATCAACTATCCCTTGTTCACCGCGCCGCGCGATCGATCCACAAAGCGGTTCCGAATCACGTGGACAAATCCATAGTAATGATTATCAGCGAGGTCGAAAAGACGTGGGATGAGGGTTTCGATAATGTCTGCGAACACCGGCAAGGTAGCCATCGTGACCGGGGGGTCGCGAGGGATCGGGCGCCAGGTTGCCGCTCAGTTGCTCGCGGCGGGCTGGAACGTTTGCATCACCGGTCGCAAGCAGGAATCGCTGGACGAAGCTGTCACGGCGCTCGCGGCGGGCGATGCCTTGGTCGCCATCGCTGGCCGTGCGCAGGACAGCGTGCATCAGGCCGATGTGGTCGCGACGCTTCTATCGCGCTGGGGGCGGATCGACGGTCTCATCAACAATGCCGCGACCTCGCCGTTTCTTGGCGACCTGGTCGATGCCGGAATCGAGCATCTCGAACGCGGCCTTGCAACCAACGTGCTCGCGCCGTTCGGATGGATCAAACATGTCTATAATGCGTGGATGCGCGATCATGGCGGCGCGATCGTCAACGTCGGTTCGATCGGCGGCACCTACCCGGTGCCGCGTGTCGGCGTCTACAATGTGACCAAGGCGGCGGTCATTCACATGACGAAGCAACTCGCGCTCGAGATGGCGCCGGGGGTCCGGGTCAATGCCGTCGCGCCGGCGACGATCAAGACCGATTTCGCCAAGGCAAAATACGAAGGCCGCGAACAGGAGGTCGCGGACCAATATCCGCTGAAGCGTCTCGGGACACCCGAGGAGGTGGCGCAGGCGGTGATCCTGTTACTCGACGGAACGCTCGGCTGGGTCACGGGCCAGACGATCGTGCTCGATGGCGGCGCATCGCTAATCCAGGGTGTGCGCTAAGCCGTGGCAGGCTGGCCGACAACGATCAACCTTCGGCCGCATATCCGGGCCGGAGACACAATTTCATGGAGCCATGCGGGCGCCGAACCCGTCGGGCTCATCGCCCAGTTCCTGGCACAGCGTCACGCGTTCGGCGGCCCAATCGGCGTCTTTCTCACCGGCGTGAGCTTTTCCAATATTCTCTCACCGGAACACGCCGACGTCATACGGTTTCGCGGGATCGGGGGCCTCACCGCACCGCGCTCGATGGGCAAGGCCGGGAAGCTCGAAACGCTGCCGCGTCGCTATTATGATTTTCCGCGACTGATCCGCGACGGTCAGCTTCCGATCGACGTTCAGTTCCTGACCGTCAGCCCGCCGGACAAGGACGGTTTCGTCAGTCTCGGCGTCACCGTTGGTCTGAGCAACGACATCCTTGCCCAAGCCCGCGTCACCATCGCCGAAATCAATCCCAACATGCCCCGAATCGGCGGCGACACACGCGTGCACATCGACAGGTTCGCCGACGCGATCTGGTCCGATCGCCCGCTCGTCACGGGCCCTGCGCCTGTCGCCGACCCATCGCCTGCGGTCGACCAGATCTGCCGTCATGTCGCGAGCCTGATCACCGATGGCGCCACGATTCAGATCGGCATTGGCTCGATCGGGGTCATGCTGCCCAAGCTCCTTCAGGATCGGCGCGATCTCGGGATCCACTCGGCAATTCTGACCGACGGTCTGATAGACCTGATGGAATCGGGCGCGTGCACCGGTGCGGCAAAAGGCGTGGACACCGGTCTCGCGGTCGCCGGCGAGTTGATCGGCACCGAACGGCTCTATCGCTATGCGCACGAAAACCCCCGGATCGCGCTGCGCGGGACCGATTACGTGCTGGCTCCATCGACGTTCGCCAAGCTCGACCGTCTCGTGTCGGTGAACAGCGCGCTCGAGGTCGATCTTTCTGGGCAAGTGAACGCCGAAACGATCGGCGGCATCAACGTGGGCGCGATCGGAGGCCAAGTCGATTTCGTTCGTGGCGCCTCCGGATCGCCGAGCGGAGCTTCTGTGATCGCGCTACAAGCGGTCACCGGCAGCGGGAGGTCGCGCATCGTGGGGCGGCTGTCGGACGGTATCGTGACGACCGCGCGAAGCGAAGTCGGCTATGTCGTCACCGAATTCGGAATCGCCGACCTGCGCGCCAAGACCGTCGAAGAACGCGCGCGGGCGCTCGCAGCGATCGCCCATCCCGACCACCGCCAAGAATTATTGTCCTGTCATGTCGCAGGCTGATCACGTCCTTTCTTGTCGTCCAGGAAACCGCAATGCACGTTGACACAGGCCTGCCGCGGGTACGCGGAAGCACCCTTCCCTACCCGGCAAATGGCCTCGCGAACGGGACACTCGCTTGCTGCATGCTCGGCTATGCGCTGTCGCTGCTAGACCGCCAGATCCTGTCGCTGATGGTCGACCTCGTCCGCGCTGACCTCAGGCTATCGGACGTTCAGCTTGGCCTCCTGCAGGGCCTCGCTTTCGCGCTGTTCTACAGCGTGCTGACGATCCCGTGCGGCCTGCTCGCCGACCGCGTCCGCCGGACGCATCTCATCGCAGCCGGGATTGCGTTCTGGAGTGCGGCGACGGTCGCCTGCGGGTTCGCGACCGGGTTCTGGTCGTTGTTTGTCGCGCGCATGTGCGTCGGAGTCGGCGAGGCTGTTCTGGTTCCAGCCGCCTATTCGCTGATATCGGACAGCTTCCGTCGAGATCGCCTCGTCACGGCCATCGCCATTCTCGGGTTCAGCGGCCTGGCCGGCGCCGGGATCGCCATCCTCGTCGGCGGTCTCGTGGTCGATCTCATCTCCCATGCCGACACCTTGCCCTTCGGCCTAACCGGCACCGCGACCTGGCGCGTCGTTTTCGGCGTGGTCGGGATCCCCGGCTTTTTGGTGGCGGCACTCTTCCTTCTGCTGCCCGAGCCTAGCCGCAAGGATCTTCTCACCGACGAAGGCGGGAATGTCGCGAAAGTGTCGCTGCGCGAGAAACTCCGGTTCCTTTGGGGCCGCAGGCGCATTTACCTTCCGCTCTACGCATCGCCGGCAATCCTCGGCACGATCGTCTACGGGGGGATCAGCTGGTTTCCGGCGTTCCTCGTCCGCAATTTCAAGCTCAGTTACACCGATGTCGGCCTTTACGCGGGTCTAATCCAGATAAGCGGCGCGCTGCTCGGCGCGGCGCTCGGACCTGCGATCGCCAATGCGATGATCCGCCGCGGTCATACCGATGGTCATCTTCGCGGCCTTCTCATCGTCGCGGCGCTGACGGCAGTCCCCGCGATCGCGGCCCCGCTCATTCCGTCGCTGGTTCCGATGCTCTTAGTCTGGACGGCCGCCCAGATCATGCTCGGGAGCTATCTCGGTGTGTCGATGGCCGCGCTTCAACTGCGTACGCCAAACCAGATCCGGGCGCTTAATTCGGCATTCTGCATGTGCCTGAGCACGATCATCGGGGCCGGCATCGGTGCTCCTGCGGTTGGCGCGATCGCCCAATATGGGTTTCATGACGATCTCGCACTCGGCTATGCGCTCTCAATCCTCAACCTGATCTGCGCGCCGGTCGCAATTCTTTTGATCTGGTCCGGACTGCGCGCCCACCGTGAAGACACGTTACGCTTCGACAGCCCCGGGGCGGCGGAAGCCGAGTCCGCTACGACGAGGCCAGCCACTGCATGACAGCATTGAACGAAAAAACGGACTATGCGGTCGAGGGGTCGATCGCGGTGATCACGATCGATTCACCTCCCGTCAACGCACTCGGTTTTGCGGTCCGCAGCGGCATAGCGCTCGGCCTGGCGAAGGCATTCTTCGATCCTGCGATCAAGGCGGCCGTCCTCATCTGCAATGGCCGGACCTTTTGCGCGGGCGCCGACATCACCGAGTTCGGCAAGCCGATGCTTTCGCCCGTGCTTCGAGAGCTGGGCGTGTTGATAGAAAATGCGTCGAAGCCAGTCGTCGCCGCGATTCACGGCACCGCGCTCGGCGGCGGTCTTGAGCTCGCCCTCGCCTGCCATTGGCGCATCGCTGTCCCGGGCGCAAAGATGGGCTTGCCTGAGGTGAAACTGGGGTTGCTGGCCGGCGCCGGTGGAACGCAAAGGCTTCCCCGCCTCGTGGGCGCGCCAAAGGCGCTGGACATGGTCGTGAGCGGCGATCCAATCGGCGCGCGCGAAGCATTTGCGTTTGGCCTCATCGATGCGGTCGCTGAGGGCGACCTGAAAGCGGATGCAGTCACGTTCGCGCTTTCGCTCGCGAGCCGCACCGATCGCCTGCGGCGCGTCCGCGACATGGCAGTGCCACCCGCCGACCCGGCGATGTTCGATGCATTCCGCGCAAATCATGCCGAACGTCTCAAGGGCTTCGAAGCACCGGAGGCGAGCATCGCGTGCATCGAGGCGGCGGTCTCCGAAACTTTCGACTGCGGGATGGTGACCGAACGGCACCTGTTCGACGGCTTGATGGCGGGTAACCAATGCGCGGCGCAACGCTATTTCTTCTTCGCCGAGCGCGATGCCCCGAAGGTTCCGGGCGTTGCGAAGTCGCCGATCGATATCACAAGTGTCACGGTCGGCCTGCAAAGGGACGACGCACTCGCCGCGCTAATCGCGTCGGCTGGGGTTGCCGTGATGCGCGGCTCAGACGCGCCGCGAGCGGATATCGTTCTCGAATCCGCCAGCCGTGGCGAGACGCCCAACACAGTCGCAGTCGGCCCGGCACCCGAGCGCAGCCCTGGAAACGTACGGATCGACCTCTTGCCGCACGGTGGCGCGCCGACGCTTCTCGAGATTGGCTGGACCGACGATGTTCCGGCGAGCACGATCTCCGCGCTCCTCGCGCTTGCGAAGACGCTCGGCGTCGCGCCCGTCGTCACCCGGCGTAGCGATGTCCTTATCGGCAATCGCATTGCCGCCCGTCTCGACACCGAGATGCGCAACTGCGTGCGGGCCGGCGCTCCGGCGCAGGCGCTGGCCGCGGCCGCCTCCGATTTCGGTCTCACCGTCCCAAGCGTCATTCCCGGCAGTGCAACGCCTGGAACCGCGTCATTCCTGCGTCGCCTTGTCGCCACCCAGATCAACGAAGGCGCACGCCTGATCGATGAGGGCGCGGCGTTTCGCGGATCCGACATCGATGTCGCCGCCGTCAAGCGCGGGTTATGGAAAGTCTATCGTGGCGGACCGATGTTCCACGCCGGCCAGCTCGGTCTCGATGCGGTCATCGAGACGCTTGAAGCGCTCGAGAAGGCCGAAGGCACCGACTACCGGCCATCGCCGCTGCTTCGTCGGCTTCAGGCATCCGGCGACACCCTGCACACTTTCGAGGAGATCCATCGTGGCTGAAGCCTTTATCTGCGACGCCGTCCGAACGCCGATCGGTCGGTACGGCGGTGCGCTCGCCACGGTACGTCCCGACGACCTCGGCGCGATCCCGCTCAAGGCGCTCATGGAACGTAATCCCAACGTGGACTGGGGCGCGCTCGATGACGTGATCTTCGGTAATGCCAACCAGGCGGGGGAAGACAACCGCAACATCGCGCGGATGTCCGCCCTGCTGGCTGGTCTGCCGGTCGAGGCCGGCGGTGTCACCATCAATCGGCTCTGCGGATCGGGTCTCGACGCTGTTGCGACGGCCGCGCGCGCGATCAAGGCCGGTGAAGCCGACCTGATCATCGCGGGCGGCGCCGAAAGCATGACGCGAGCGCCATTCGTTTACGGCAAAGCGGAGTCGGCGTTCTCGCGGGGGGTCTCGGTCTATGACACGACGATCGGATGGCGGTTCATCAACCCCGCGATGCGCGCGCTCTACGGAGTCGATGCGATGCCCGAGACTGCGGAGAACGTCGCGCAGGATTATGGGATAAGTCGCGGCGATCAGGACCTTTTCGCGTTCGAAAGCCAGTCTCGTGCTGCGCGCGCGCAGGCGCAGGGGATTTTCGCGGAGGAAATCGTCCCCGTCGCGGTGAAGCAGAAAAAGGGCGATCCCCTGAGTTTCAACCGCGACGAGCATCCGCGCGCAACAACGCTCGAGGCACTGTCCGCGCTGAAGCCGATCGTCCATCCAAATGGCTCGGTGACCGCAGGCAATGCCAGCGGCGTCAATGACGGCGCGGCGGCCCTCATCATCGCCTCCGAGGCAGCCGCGTCGCGGCACGGTCTCGTTCCGCGCGCGCGCATCATCGGCGGCGCCGTCGCGGGCGTGCCACCGCGCATCATGGGCATCGGCCCAATCCCGGCCATCGAAAAGCTGCTTGGCCGGACGGGTCATGCGATCGCGGATATCGATCTTTTCGAACTCAACGAGGCGTTCGCATCGCAGAGCATCGCAATTACCCGCGCGCTTGGCCTGCCGGATCTGAGCCCTCATGTGAACCCGAATGGCGGCGCGATCGCCCTCGGTCATCCACTCGGAGCGTCAGGCGCGCGCCTCGCGCTGACGGCAGTTGCCGAACTCCAGCGGCGGTCTGCGCGCCTTGCGGTCTGTTCGATGTGCATTGGAGTCGGCCAGGGGATCGCCCTCCTTGTCGAGTCCATCCCTTCCACAAACTGAACTTGCGACCACCGCAAATTCTATTATGATGATTACAACGAACTAGAGGTCATCGGATGAAGGTTAGCGAAATTTTGGCGACATATCCGCTTGCGGAGCGCTTGCCTGTCGCATTGTTTCAAAAACTCGCTGGAACGGACAAGACGCTTGTCGTCGAGGCGGCCACGGGAGTCCGCCTTTCGTATACGCAACTTGCGTCCCGCGCCGATCTCCTGTCCGAAACCCTGCGCGCGATGGGCGTCGCGGCGGGGGACCGGGTTGCCTGGTCCGCACCGACCGGCCCCGATGCGATCGCGATCTGGATGGCGATTGCGCAACTCGGTGCCATCGATGTCGGCGTCGGGGACGTGCTGAAAGGGCCCCTGCTCGATCATATGCTCAGAGATTGCACGCCTGCTGCGCTGATCATCGACCCGACGCTCGGTGCAGGATTGGCAAGTCTTAGGTCAGACCGCCGGAAGGACTTCGCGGCGCGTATCTTCATCAAACCGCCTGCAGACGCACTTGGCGACGGCGATGTGCTGATCGATCTCTCTACCGTCGAAACACGGAGCGATGCCGGGACACGCTTCGTGGTGCCCCTCGATGTGACCGCGCCCGCGACCATCATCTACACGTCGGGAACGACCGGACCGTCGAAGGGCGTGCTGCTCTGCCATCACCAGCAGTTCTTCACGGGCGCCACCTATGCCGATTATTTCCGGATCGATGCTGGAGCGGTGCTCTATCATTACTCACCGTTCAACCACGTCAGCGGCCGCCAGCTCGTCGTGGCGGCCATGCTGACCGGCAGCCTGCTGGTCATGCGCGACAGGTTTTCGATCGGCGGATTCTGGCAGGATATCAACGCGCATCAGGTCACCCATTCGATCACGCTGGGATCGGCGGTTCCGCTGCTGCTCAGCAACAAGGATCCGGCGGCGGTGAACCAGGGCTCGCTCCGTTATGTCTGGGCGTCGCCCGCCCTGCCCCAGCTTTATGCCGAATTCGCCAAAAGGTTCGACCTCAAGGTCATATCGCCCTACGGGAGCACGGAAACCGGCACGGTGGTCGAACCAGGAATCATTCCGGACGATCCCGGCCCTGCAGGAAACAGCGGCCGTCGGCCGACCTATTTCGACCTCGAAGTGGTCGATGACCACGACCAGATCTGTCCGCCCAACACCGTGGGCGAGATCGTCATCCGGCCGCGGCTTCCCTGGACCACATTCGTCGGCTATCTGGGTCGCGACGGCTCGACCGTGCAGACGACGCGCAATTACTGGTATCACACGGGCGATCTCGCACGCATCGATGACGATGGTTGGATGTTCTTCGTCGATCGCAAGCAGGATTTCATGCGCGTGAAAGGCGAGAATGTCTCGTCGACCGAACTCGAGCAGATCCTCCTCGCGCATCCCGAAGTCGTCGATTGCGCGATCGTGCCCGTCAGCGGAGACCTCGCGGACAACGAGATCCTCGCCGTGATCAAGGCCTCCGAAACGGTCGACGGGATCGTGCCGGAAGACTTCTTCGGCTGGTGCGTCGAGCAGGTGCCGCACTATATGGTTCCCCGCTATCTTCGCCTCGTCGATGACCTTCCGCGCGGACACTCGGGCAAGGTCGAAAAACACAAGCTCAAAACCGAAGGCGTGACGGCGCTGACCTGGGATTCGGTATCGGCGGGATTGCGCGCGACACGGCGCGGGGTCCAGCGCGTCAAGGAGACGACCGGCTAGGGCGACCGCGGGCCGCCCTAGCCGTCAGCGATGAGCCGTTGAGATACGATTGGATCGCTGATAAGCAATTACGCATACCATCATGTTTTTGCGGTTAGGGGTAGCGAATTGCAGTCTGTCGGGGCGATTGAACTTGATGCGCCCGAAATCGCCGCCGCCAGCGATCGAGAGGTAACGCGGCTCCGGCTGACGATCCTGCGTCTGTCCCGCGGAATCCGCCGAAACGCCTCGCTGCGGCTGAGCCCGCCGCAACAATCGTTGCTTGCTATCCTCGACAGCTATGGCCCGCTGACACCGGGTCGCCTCGCCGAGATCGAGTCCGTGCAGCCACCGAGCGTGACGCGGGTACTGGGTCAGCTCGAGGACGCAGGTTATGTGACGCGCGCGCCGGTGAAGGACAATCTTCGCCAGGTGCAGGTGCGGCTGACGCCCGCCGGCAAGAAAGCCGCGGCCGAAGTGCATTCGGCGCGTGACGAATGGCTCGCGAGTGCGGTCGAGGCCCTCCCCCAGGGGCACAAGATCAGGCTGCACGATATCGTCGAAACTCTCGAACTTCTCCTGGGTGATACTTCCTCCGACATGGCGCAAACCTGATGATGCGAAACGAAAAGATATCGGAATCGATTTCCAGGGCGATCGTCGCCCAGGTGACCGACCAGGGATTCTCCGCGGGCGATGTCCTCGAGTCCGAAGCGGACATGATGTCCCGCTACAAGGTCAGCCGCGGATCGCTGCGCGAGGCCTTGCGGATCCTCGAGGTGCTCGGTTTCATCCTGATGAAACCCGGCCCGAAGGGCGGCCCCATTCTTCAAAGCCCGGACAGCAGGCAGTTTTCCGCCATGGCGGCCCTGTTTTACCAGCGTATCGGCGCGCGCTATTCCGACTTGCTCGAGATACGCCTCATCCTCGAGCCTGAGGCCGCAGCGCTCGCGGCGGCGCGGCGCACGCCGGAGCAGGTCAAGATCCTCCAGGACTATCTCGAGAAATCAGGGCGAGCGAGCCTAGATGACGACCGGCAGTTCCGTGCGGTCGGTCAAGGATTCCATGACCTGATCGCCGACATGGCCGGGAACGGCATCCTGTCCTTGCTCGTGCACAGCAGCTACGACCTGTTTGCCGGCAAATCGACCGGCTTCCTCTATCCCAACGAGGAGCGGCGCTGCATCAGCGATATCCATAACAAGATCGCCTACGCGGTCATCGAAGGCTACGAGGACAAGGCGCGGTCACTGATGCGCGACCATATGCGCGACTATTACGATCAGGCTCGCAGCCGCTTCCCCGAGATGATGGAGGAACCCGTCCGCTGGTAAGCGTGCGGGCGGCACACGTCAGGCGGCGGCTATGATTATCGATTTGGGTCCACGAACGAAGAAATTCGTCTCATAGTCGGGGTCGCCCACCATTTCCCATTCGGGCAGCTCGTCGAGAAGGCGGTTGAGCCAGACGATCGCTTCCAGCCGGCCGAGGTTCAGCCCCAGGCAGACGTGGCGGCCGAATCCGAAGCCGATGTGAGGCTGGTAGGGCCGCGCAATATCGAAATCGTCCGGCTTGTCCCAACGGGCAGGATCGCGGTTTGCCGCGATCGGCAGGCAGAAGATCGTGTCACCGTCCGGAATTGCGATGCTGCCCACTTGCGCATTGCCACCGCGCGCGGTTCGCGACTTGACGGCAACCGGTGTCGACCAGCGATTCACTTCCTCGATTGCCTGTGGGATAAGGCTGCGATCCTCGGCGAGACGTTTGCGCTGCTCCGGGTTGAGCGAAAGCGCGTGAAGCGTCAGCGCCATGAGGTTTGCGGTCGTCTCGTTTCCGGCGAAAACGAGCTGGGTGATGCTCGCGACGATTTCCTGTTCGGTCATCTGGTCGCGGGCGACGTCCGAGACGACGAGATTGCTGACGAGATCGCTGCCCGGCTCCCGGCGACGGTCCGCAATGACCTCCGCAGCATAGGCATTCATCTTGGCCGTAGCAGCGCGTCCCTCGGCTTCGGCACGACGTCCATTTTCGCTGGGATCCAGAATGCCGCCAAGCGTGCCACCCATCGCATCGCTCCAGGCGCCGAACTCTTCGAACCGCTCTTCCGGAATACCCATCATGCGGGCGATGACCATGGTCGGGATGCCGCGCGTCAGATCTTGTCGCGCTTCGACCGCCTCGCCGGCGCGAATGCGCTCGATGAACGGAATGAGGCGAATATCGACGATCTCGGCGATCATACCTTTGAGATCGGCCAGCGCATCACGCTGCATACGTCGCGCCCACACCATCTTGATTGCATCATGGCGCGGCGTGTCATCGAATTGCATCGTGTTGCCGCCAAACAGCCCTGCGTAGGTTTCCCCAAGCTTTTCGGTCGTGAAATTCCGCGCGTTGCCCATCACGCGCGCGACGTCGCGATATCCCGCGATCATCCACCCTTTGAGCGTCTCATTATAAACTGCCGAACCGGCAGTACGCACGTTGGATAGAGTAGACCAGGGGTCACGTACGAATGCCGGATCCGCAAGATTTATATCCATTCGCTCGATCGCATCGGCACTCACACACATCTCCCTTTCGTTTAAATCGCTTATAATCATTACTACTAGCCTGTCTAGCGATGATGCCATAAGGCGGTTATCGTAAAAGTCTTGGGAGAGGTCGAATGGCTGCGTTTGCAGACTATAGTGGCAAATACGAGAGCGTCAGAATGACGCGCCAGGACGGGATACTCGAGGTCGAACTCGGGACAAACGGTGGATCGCTGGTCTGGGGCACATTGCCGCATCGCGAATTGCCGGACGCTTTCGCCGACATCGCCTCGGACAAGGGCAATCGCGTCGTTATCCTGACCGGCGCAGGCGAAAAATTCTGCGCTGATCGCGATAACTCGCTTTCCGTGATGCGCGATTCTCCGCAAGGCTGGGACACAATCTATTCCGAAGGCAAGCGCCTTCTCGAGATGTTGCTGGCGATCGAGGTGCCGGTCATCTCGGCAGTCAACGGGCCGGCGCGGCATCATGCCGAACTGCCGGTTCTCTCCGATATCGTCCTCGCCTCGAAAACGGCGCTGTTCCAGGATCACTCGCATTTCTATTCGGGTGTGGTGCCGGGAGATGGCGTACAATTCGTCTGGCAGCAGTTGCTCGGGATGAACCGCGGCCGTTATTTCCTTCTGACCGGCCAGGAAATCCACGCTGAGGAAGCCAAGCAGCTTGGTATCGTCTCCGAGGTTCTCGAGCCTGAGGCGCTGATGCCGAGGGCACGCGAGATCGCAGCCGATTTTTGCACGAGGTCGGACCTTACACTGCGCTACACCCGTGTCGCGCTCGTCCAGCACCTGCGTCGTACAGTGCTGCAGGACCTCGGATACGGCCTCATGCTTGAGGGCATGGCGTTGATGCGCGCGCCATGACCGGCCGGCGATTGACTCCGGTCGAGACTAATCATTATCAGAATTACCGGTGGCCGTTGTGACAGAGTTGGAGCGCCGGTCCGATCCACTGGAACTGGAATGTCCGGCATGCGGGGCGATCGTCGAGGCATCGGACATGGCGGAGATGATCGTTCTTGCGCGCGAGCATACGCTCGATGCGCACGACTACGACATTCCGGATCAGCATGTGATCGACGCCGTGAACAACGGGCGGCAGGGTTCGTCGTCTCATCAAGGGGGAAGTTAAGCTGAAGCGGGTTCTCATCATTGGCGCATCCGCGGCAGGGTTGTTCACGGCCGAAGCGCTTCGGAGGCATGGTTTCGACGGCGACGTTCTGGTCGTCGGCGACGAAGCGCCGTATGATCGCCCCCCGCTGTCGAAGCAGGTCCTCAAGGGCGACTGGCCGGCGGATCGTGCGGCGCTGATGCCGCCGGCGCGCATGGCGTCGCTCGACGCGGAGATTGTCACCGATCGCCGAGCGGTCGGGCTGGATCGTGCGGCAAAAATCGTGCGTTTTGCCGACGGCGGCACGCTGACCTACGACGAGCTCGTGATTGCGACTGGCGCGCAGCCAAGGCGACTGCCCGGCACGAACCATGCGGGGATCCATGAGCTTCGTACGATCGCCGATGCAGACGGGTTACGGGCGGCTATTCTCGAACATCAGGAGCTGCTCGTCATCGGCGCAGGCTTCATCGGCCTCGAGGTCGCCGCGACCGCCGTAGCCCTCGGCGCCCGCGTCACTGTGGTCGAGCCGCTTGCAAAGCCGCTCGCATCACGGATCGGTGCGCACGCGGCGGCGCGATTGCTTCGTCGTCACCAGGAGGCCGGTGTCGATCTTCGGGTCGGCGTCGGCGTTCGCGACATTAAGGCCGACGGCAAGGGCACGATCGTTGAACTAGCCGATGGGACCACCTTGACCAGCCGCGCAGTCTGCGTCGGCATCGGCTGCGCGCCCGGGGTCGAGTGGTTGCAGGACAGCGGCCTTGAGCTCGACAATGGCGTGGTGTGCGACGCATTTTGCCAGGCGGCCCCGAATGTCTGGGCTGCGGGGGACGTCGCGCGCTGGTACCACGAAGGCATCGGCCGGCTCATGCGGATCGAGCACCGCACCAACGCGCAGGAACAAGGCGAAGCGGTTGCCCGCAATATTCTCGGCGCGAACGCCGCATTTACGCCTGTCCCTTTCTTCTGGTCGGACCAGCACGGCGTGAAACTTCAATGCGCCGGACTTCTACCCGATGACCCAGAGGACGAGGGCGTCTTGATGGAAGGCGATCCCGAAAGTGAGAGTTTCCTGCGCGCATATTATCGCGATGGGACGATCGTTGGTGTGCTCGGCTGGAATGCGGCCAAGGCGATGCCGGCTTATCGTCGCGAAATCAGCTTCGCCACCCCGCTCCCGCCATACGCGCAAC
Source organism: Sphingomonadales bacterium (assembly GCA_040004295.1). Taxonomy (GTDB): domain Bacteria; phylum Pseudomonadota; class Alphaproteobacteria; order Sphingomonadales; family Sphingomonadaceae; genus Sphingomonas_O. Next base: position 23,680 of record JBDUBD010000028.1, read on the forward strand.
CGATGAGCATATCTCGACAAGGAATTCAGTATGAAAGTCGTCGTACATAACGATCATTGCATCGCCAGCGGCGCATGTGTGCTGGAATGCCCGGAAGTCTTTCAGCAGGACGATACCGGCCTGGTGGTGGTGCTTCAGGAAGAACCGGAAGCCGCGCTGCACGAAGCGGTAAGGCGCGCCATGGCCGCCTGCCCGGCCGCCGTGATCGAAATCGAAGAGTGACGGTACACAAAAGAGAGGTCGCCCAATCATGAATCCAGTCGATGCAGCCAACTCGCCGGCCGAACTCCTCACGTCCTTGTTCAGCCTCGAAGGACAAGTCGCGATCATCACCGGAGGCGGCGCCGGTCTCGGCAGCGATCTGTCGCTGATGTTCGCGGCGGCGGGGGCCCATGTCGTAACTGCGGACCTCAATCACGACGGCGCCAAGGGCGTTGCGGACCAGATCAGGGGACGCGGCGGTGCGGCAACGGCGCTCCATGTCGACGTCACCGACGAGGCCTCGGTCATCGCGATGTTCGATCATGTCCGCCGCGAACTGGGCGGTGTCGACGTCTTGATCAACAATGTCGGCGCCTACCCGAACAAACCGATCCTCGACGTCACGGTCAGCGACTGGGAATTCGTCCAGGACGTCAATCTGAAAGGCACGTTTCTCTGCACACGCGAGGCACTGCGACAGATGAAGGACCTGTCCAAGAAGGGACGGATCGTCAACATCTCGTCGATCGCGTCCATGCATCCTGCGCTGCTTGGCAACGCCTCCTATTGCGCGTCGAAAGGCGGCGTGAACATGTTTACCAAGGAGGTTGCCCTCGAGGCGGCCGAATGGGGCATCAATGTCAACGTCCTCGCACCGGGCGGAGTCCTGACCGAGACCCGCGCCAAGTTGTCCGCCTCTGCGAATAACTGGCGCGGACCGGCCACCCAGCCGGGCCGTTTCCTTCTCGGCGCGGCCCCGCCATGGAAGCACGCCGCCTGCGCGCTCTTTCTGGCAAGTGCGGCGGCAACCCATATCACCGGTCAAGTTCTCGTCGCGGACGGCGGGTTTCTCATTTCCTGACGAAAAATAAGCGGACGCTGGCGGTCGAGGGTCTTGCGCGCGCAATTTGTATCTCTTATAACCATTATAAGACAGAGGAGATACTGAGTGGTCTGGGGAAAAATCGACGACGCTGCGTTCGACGAGGCAGAAAAGATGATCGGCGTTCCGCTTCGCCGGAACGAATGGCGATGGTTCGAGCAAGCGTCCAAGGACGGGATCCGGCACTATTGCGTGGGTTACGGCGAGGATAACCCGCTCTACACCGACCCCGAATACGCCAAGAAGACCGTTTGGGGTGGACAAATTGCGCCACCGACATTTGTCTTTTCCATCGACGCCACGACGGTCGGACCAAAGTTTGCCGGCGTTCAGTGGATCTATGCCGGATGCGAGTTCGTCTGGGCCGACCAGATCCACGTCAACGACGAATTCACGGTGACATCGAAGCTCACCAAGAACGAGCGCAAGAGCACGAGTTTCGCGCCGCTCTGGGTCATGCAGCATGGTGAAATCGACTATCTGCGCAATGGCGAGCTTCTCTGCCGTGCCTATAACCAGATTGCGCGTACACCGCGCGGTGAGCATCTTGTCGAGGCCACCAAGGGCAAGCTCAAATACGAAGAACGCCCGTCGCACAAATATACCGCCGACGAGATCGCGGATATCGAACGGCAGGTCATGTCGGAAAAGCCGCGCGGCGCCGACGTTCGCTATTGGGAAGATGTCTCGATTGGCGACGAGGTTACGCCGGTCGTAAAGGGCCCGCTCACCGGCACGGACGTGGTCGGGTGGTACGCCTGCGTTCACGGCACCCAGCCCTATGGCGGAACCTTCGGCCTCGTGACCAAATATCGCAACCGTCACGCCGACTATCACATCAACAAGGATACCGGCGCGAAGGATTCTGCCGGGCGTGGTCATCTCGAGAGCCAGACCGGGAAGGACGTCGGCATGGGCGGCGCCTATGATATCGGCCCGCAGCGGATCAGCTGGTTCCAGCATTGCCTGACCAACTGGATGGGCGACGACGGCTTCCTGCGGCAGATGGCGACCCAGGTCCGGCGCCCCAACCTCCTTGGCGATACGACCTGGGTGCGCGGCAAAGTCGTCGACAAGAAGACAGAAGGCCCGAACAAGTCCATCATCATCGAAACCGAAGCGGTCAATCAGCGCGGGGAGCGGACGGCATGGGGGACAGCGACCGTCTACCTCCCGTCGCGCGAAACCGGCGGCGTCGTCCTCCCCGTCCCCATCGAAGAACGATAAGGACGCGATGATGACGCAAGCCGGCGAAGCACGGCCGGAGCCTATGCTTCGGCCGCTGCAGGGATATCGCATCCTCTGCATCAGCCACGGCGGGCGCAGTGCGCTACACGCGGCACGAATGCTCGCCGACATGGGCGGCGAGGTCATCTACACCGACAGTTCCGGGCCCGATGCAATGGGCATTGCGATGCTGACCCGCACGCCAGCGGTGGCAACGGTTGCGATCGGAGATGCCGTCACCGGTGCCGCGAATCCGTTCGCCATCGTGCACGAAGGCGACCTCGACCCCGCGTTCGACAAAAATCCTGCCTTCGCGTCGGCGGCACGCGTCAAGCTGAACTGGCTGGGCACCTCCGACGAGGACGGGTGCGACGAGGCGGCACAGGCCGTCTCGGGCGCGGCCTGCGCGATCGGCGAACGCGATCGGGCACCGCTCTGGTTTCCGCACCGGATGGGCGAGTACATCCAGGGTACGAACGCCGCGGGCATGGTGCTCCTTTTCGCGCTCGGCGGTGGCAACGGACGGCGCGGCGAAATCGCGCTCGCCGACATCTGGGGCTATGCCGCCGGCGTCATGCGCATGCTGTGCGAGCCCAAAGGCATCCGCTACTATCGCGACGGTCGGCGCAGCCCCGGCAACGGCGGCGTCTATCCACAACGCCTCTTCAAGGCCAAGGACGGATTCATCGCGCTCCTGTGCCGGTCGTCCAAGGAATGGGCGAGCATCCTCAATGCGTTCGGCAATCCGGAATGGGGCGAAAATCCCAAGTTCCGCGACATTCTGAGCATGGCGCGCGAGTATCCCGACGAGACCGACACGCTCGTCGAAGCGGAGACGCAGCGGTTCACCAAGGACGAGCTATTCGCGCTTGCTATCGAAAACGGATTTCCGCTCGCAGCGGTGCGAACGCCGATCGAGGCGTCGCACGACCAGTATCTCGCGCGCCAGGGCTTCTGGGCGGAGGAGGACGGCAAGCGTCTTCCCGGAAGCCTGTGGCGCCCGGAAACGTTCCGGAGCGCCGATCCCTCAGCGACACTCGGCGACGTCGCGCCCCGACCAGGTGGCGCGCTGGATCTTTCGGGGTATCGCGTTCTGGACCTCAGTTGGGTCTGGGCCGGTCCGATGGTCGGCTCGATGCTCGCGGACCTCGGCGCCGACGTCCTGAAGGTCGAACACGAGAAGCGTCTCGACAACATGCGGCTCCGTGGCAAACTGCCGTCGGCGATCCCCGAAGCCCAGCGCTCGATCGATCCCCGCGAAACAGATCCGCTTTTCCACAATGTGAACCGGGGCAAGAAGAGCATCCTGCTCGACATGAAATCACCCGAAGGTCGCCAGTTGTTTCTCGACCTCGTCGCGAAAAGCGACATCATCCTTGAGAGTTTCCGGCCGCATGTGCTCGACTCCTGGGAACTCGGCTTCGACGTCCTGAAGAAGGCCAATCCCAAGATCGTCCTTTTGTC
>JBDUBD010000108.1:0-8371 GCA_040004295.1 Sphingomonadales bacterium
CGCGTCATATGGGCGGCCGGACCGTAGGATACGACCAAGGCCCAAATCGCTAGACCGAGCAGCGTCACCATCGTGACGGCAATCCCGATCATGCGGGCCTTGCTTGGCGTCGTCGCGTCCATACCGAATGCATGGGCAATGCGCGCGAGGAAATACGCCGCGCCGACCGCCCACAGCGCGAGCGGCCATCCACCGGAGAGTTCAAGCGCCGCGATCAGGATCAGGACGAACGGCGTGTATTCGGTGTAGTTGGCGTGTGCCCGCATGCGGCAGATGACGTGCTGGTTGCCCCCGTCACCCGTAAGCACCTTCTCTTTCATCCGGACCTGGCCGACCCGCCAACCGAGCCAGATATTGAGAAGCGCGGCCACGCCCGCGAATGTCAGTGTGATTGGCAACATATAAAGTGTACTCCCCTGATGGCTTTTACAGTGTCACCGACCCGTCACGCTTGCAACGCCGGACTATTTCGGTATAGGCGCGCGACTTCGATTGCGGGTGACCATCGTTATCCCGCGCGTGCGTTACACCACGCACATACGAAATTGCAGGATAGATTAAATGGCCGTTCCAAAGAGAAAAACCACGCCGTCGAAGCGTAACATGCGTCGCAGCCACGATTCGCTGACCCCGGCGTCGTTCCAGGAATGCCCCAACTGCGGCGAACTCAAGCGCCCTCATATCCTGTGCGGTGCATGCGGCCACTACAACGGGCGTGAGATCGTCTCCGTCGATTCCTGATCACAAGAAACGGGGGTACGACCTTGGCTGACGATCGCCGAATCGCGATTGATGCGATGGGCGGCGATGGTGGCCCGTCGGTCATGTTGGCTGGCGCCGCGCTCGCCAAGGCGCAGTGGCCCCAACTTGAATTCGTTCTTGTCGGCAAGCCCGGCGAAATTGAACGTGAACGTGCTGCGCATCCCGTGCTGGCGTCGGCAACGCTGATCGAAGCCGAAGACGTCATTGCCGGCGATGAGAAGCCGACCCAGGCGATCCGTCGCGCAAAGACGACGTCGATGGGCCTTGCGGTCAACGCGGTGAAAACCGGAACTGCGGCTGCAGCCGTCTCCGCCGGCAACACCGGCGCACTGATGGCAATGGCAAAGATTGCATTGCGCACCCTGCCCGGCATCGACCGCCCCGCGCTCGCCGCTCTGCTGCCCAGCCTCGGCGATTCCGACCATGTCATGCTCGATCTCGGTGCCAATACCGAGTGCGATACGCGCAACCTCGTCGAATTCGCGGTGATGGGCGCGGCCTATGCGCGTTGTGCGCTCGGGCTCGAATCGCCACGCGTCCACCTGTTGAACATCGGCACCGAGGACATGAAGGGCACCGACGAGATTCGCGATGCCGCCACGCTGTTGCGCGGCGCGACCGACCTGCCGATGCGGTTCGGTGGCTTCATCGAGGCCGACAAGATTTCCCGCGGCGAGACCGATGTCGTCGTCACGGACGGTTTCTCGGGCAATATCGCACTGAAGTCGATCGAGGGCGCCGCGCGCTTCGTGACCGATCTGCTGCGCACGGCCTTCACCAGCTCGATCCGGTCGAAGGTCGGCTTTCTGGTGTCGCGCCCGGCAACCGAATTGCTCAAGCATCACCTCGACCCAAATAACCACAATGGCGCGGTGTTCCTTGGCCTCAACGGCATCGTCGTCAAAAGCCACGGCAGCGCCAACGCCAAGGGGATCGCCAACGCGATCGGCGTTGCAGCGAAGCTGGTGGCCAACGACCTGACCCACCGGATCACCGAAGACCTCGGTCACTTCGCCGGACATCGCACACTGACGATCGGCGCCGCATGAGGCGTGCCGCAATCCTGGGAACCGGGTCGGCGCTGCCTGTGCGCCGCGTGTCGAATGCCGAGTTGGCAGAACAGGTCGACACAACCGACGAATGGATCGTCGAGCGCACCGGCATCCGTTTCCGTCACATCGCGGGCGAAGGAGAAACGACCGCGAGCCTGGCGACCGACGCCGCGCGCAAAGCACTCGATGCTGCAGGCATCGCCGCGACCGACATCGACCTGATCGTCCTGGCGACGGCGACGCCTGACCAGACTTTCCCCGCATCGGCCACAATCGTCCAGAAGCGGCTGGGTATCAACGACTGTGTCGCCTTCGACGTGGCGGCGGTTTGCTCCGGGTTCCTCTATGCCGTCTCGGTCGCCGAGAGCATGATCCGGAGCGGTAGCGCCAATAATGCGCTGGTGATCGGTGCCGAAACGTTCAGCCGCATCCTCGACTGGGAAGATCGCGGAACGTGCGTGTTGTTCGGCGATGGCGCCGGCGCCATCGTCTTGAGCGCGGTCGAGGACGGGCGCGGTGTGCTGGCAACGAAGCTTCACGCCGACGGGCGCTACAACGATCTTCTCTACGTCGATGGCGGCCCTTCGACGACGGGCACGGTCGGCAAGCTACGTATGAAGGGCCGCGAGGTCTTTCGCCATGCCGTCACCAATCTCGCGAGCGTCATGGGCGAAGTTCTGGACGCAGCCGGTCTGAAGGCGGACGACGTCGATTGGGTCGTGCCGCATCAGGCCAATGCCCGCATTCTCGACGCGACCGCCAGGAAGCTCGGCCTTCCGCCGGAAAAGGTGGTGGTCACCGTTTCGGATCACGCCAACACGTCCGCCGCGTCGATTCCGCTCGCGCTCGACACAGCGGTTCGCGATGGCCGGATCAAGCCCGGCAACATCGTCGTGCTCGAAGCGATGGGTGGCGGGTTCACCTGGGGCGCGGCCGTTCTGCGCTGGTAGTTTGACGTCACAGCTATCGCGGCTAAGATGCTCGATGGCATAGGTTTGCTTGGGGGAGTCACCATTGGCCAAGACCGGAAATTTGACCCGCGCGGATATCGCTGAATCGATCCATCGCAAGATCGGGCTTTCGCGCGCCGAATCGTCGAACCTCGTCGAGGGCATCCTTCGCCACATGTGCATGGCGCTCAGCAATGGCGACAATGTGAAGATCACCAGTTTCGGGACATTCATCCTGCGCGAAAAGGGTGAGCGCATCGGTCGCAATCCCAAGACCGGCGTCGAAGTGCCGATCACCCCGCGCCGCGTCCTGACGTTCCGCGCCAGCCAATCGACGCGTGAGCGGATCGCAGCGGGCTGAAACGCAGTTGACCGATTCAGGCAAGAGCGAAAGCGCATTCCGGACGATCGGCGAACTGAGCACCGAACTCGGCGTCCCGCAGCACATTCTGCGTTATTGGGAAACGCGCTTCACGCAGTTGCGACCGCTGACCCGTGCAGGAAACAGGCGCTACTATCGTCCCGATGACGTCGCGCTGGTCAAGCGGATCGACGCGGCTCTCAACCGCGACGGCTATACGATCAAGGGTGTCCAGAAACTGTTGGCCGGGGAAAAGGCGAGTCCTGCGGCACCCGCGCCACCGACGACACCGACACCATCGGCCATTCCCGCGTCGCTGGTCGCCGACCTGGCGAAGGTCCGCGCCCTGCTGGCCGAGGCTCTGGCTGACTGAGCGCCGATGGTGTGAAAGTTCACACCAGGGTCACACCTAAATCGCTTTCGACAAGCCGATCATCGCGAACATTGCCTATATCGACACTTGTGCGTGATTTTACGCCGTGATGATCCGGTGGGCGTATCGTGTGCCGCAAAAGCAAGATAGACAGATTTGAAAGAGCCCGCGCCCGCCGATGTTGAGGGCCGTGCGCAACCCGGTGTGGCGAAGCCGGGGCGTGTAGGACAGAGCTTTCTGCGATCATAAGTTGGCTGGCGGTGAAAGTGAGCCGCTTTGGTCCAACGATTAGAACCCACCTCCAACAATCTTGCAGATTCCGTCAGTTCCAGCCTTTTGTAGATCGTTCAAAGTTTGGCCCTTGGCCAACGGCAAACCCATCATCGGGGCAACCAAGCATCCGCTCGCGAGATTTTCACCTTCCCAACTCCGGCTGACAACCCCCTTTGTCAGGATGCCCCCTCCCACCAAAATAGGACAACCGCTCATCTTTCCGGGAATTCTCGCATCAAATTCAAAGTTCGGACCTGGAGTAGAATTGCTCTTTTCGGTCATGTTATCGGAATGAATGGTCGTCACCGAACCAACTGAAACAACTAGCTCCGGCTGGGAGCTATCACACAGCCTCATGTTCTTCATTTCGGCATAGCCAACGGCGACTGCGCGGTCGCCCACCTGAAGACTGTGCATACCTATGTTCAGAGGCTGATAAGGGCCGATCAACGGATGTTCCACAACCTTGCAGATCGCAATATCAAGGTCGAGCTTGAACTCTGGTTTTTTGCCCAGCAAAGGACTCTGAACTTCTCTACCCCAGTGATGCGCCCACTCGAAGGGGCACATAAACCAGTTTGCCTCTCGAAGCTCTGGGGGAACATACAAAGGAGCATTTCTCATTGCTGGGTTAGCGGGTAGCATGACCCCAAAGCGAAGTTTTTCGCTCATCCTATGCGTATTTTTAGCAATATGGGTGAGCGTGGAGTAACTTTCATCAATGGGATCGCGAATAACGTGTCCCGCTGTCATTAGAATTCCGGAGGCACTGATGAAAAAGCCTGTGCCGATACACCTTATTTCATCGTCGCCATCGTTCCAAGCAACAACCGGAACGATGCTTTGCCGGATCAGAAACTCCGTGCTGCCGAAAGAGGTGAACAAATTATTGCCGAGAGGGCCAGGCTGCTCGGTTAGCAAGCTCAGTTCATTTTCGATTTTAAAGTAGTCTTTAGCACAGCCCTTTCGTGGCTTGAGTTCGAGACCCTTCGTACCATGGATGGTCCACACCCCCGCTTCGCTCTTTATCCAGATCGACTTGAGGATACCTAGTTCTGCTTCCTGCCTCCGCACCATTTACGAACTCTACCAGCAGTTACAGTAGGTCGGCAAATCGCGCCGTGAGGTGGAAACCGCCTTTGAGGCAAACGACAACCAATGATCGCAAGCGGCCCATTCGTTTATCAGACGAACAGCCCTACAGCCCCTTCGCCATCACATAGTCCCAGAACTCTTCCCCGAACCCCGGAAACGACGCCCGCCCGATGACGGCAAACCCTGCGCGCTCGTAGAACGCGATGGCGCGGGTGTTCTTTGTGTAGACACTGAGTGCCAGGCGTTTTGCGCCACGTCTTCGCGCCTCCGCTTCGGCGGCTTCGAACAGGGCGCGGCCGGTGCCGGTGTTGTGCCATTTCGACAGGACGTAGATGCGCTTGAGTTCGGCGTCGTCGGCCTCGGTGCCGGGTAGCGTCCCGGGGACGAGGACTGCGTAGGCGACCGGGCTGCCGGCAGCTTCCTCGACGATCCACGCTGCGGCATTAGGGTCTGCAAGAACCGCCGACCACGACTCCACCGAATGCGATGTCGCACAAAACGCGGTCAGGTCGTCGCCGGGATGGTCGTTGGCGAAGGTTTCGAGGAACGATGCCGCGCCCACCAGCGCCAGCTTTGCCGCATCGTGCGGCCCCGCGCGACGCGGCGTCATGCGTTGTCCGGTCCGAGGGCCGGGTCGAGATCGCGCGGACGGATGAACCGCGCAAGGTGGGCCTTGCCCGTCGATGCGTCGGCCCAGCGATCGACATCGAAGACCAGCTCGGCAATGCTCGCGGTCGGGAATTTCTCCTCGACATCATCGCGCAAGGCTTCGTCGTCGCCTTCCGGAACGAGCATCAGGATCAGATCCTCAAGCCCCGGATTATGTCCGCACATCAGGACGCGCGCATGATCGTCTGACTGGTCATGCACGACATCGAACAGGGTCACCCCCGATGCCAAGTAGATCCGCCGGTCCCAGGTGGGGTGCAGGGTGCGGCCATACCCCTCCCAAACGCCGTCCAGCGTATCGACGCAGCGGACAGCGGGCGATGAGACGACGTGATCGAACACCATGCCAAGATTGCGCATGTGTTGGCCGACCGTCTGCGCGGCGCGCATCCCGCGCGGATTGAGGGCACGATCGAAATCGCGAGCGACGGGATCGTCCCAGCCCGACTTGGCGTGGCGCAGCAGCGTGAGGGTCTTCATGTTGTTGCGTGATGCACCAATGGCGTGACGGTTGGAAGTCGCTCCGCAACACTCGCCACTGCTTCGTCGAGTGTCACGCGCCGAACGCGCGTTCCTTCGGGAAATGCCGTCAGCAAGCGCGACGGGACCGCCGACGAGAGGATGACGAAAACGCCGCGGTCGTCGGCGCGACGGATCAGCCGCCCGAACGCCTGCGCCAGGCGCGCACGAATGATGCGATCGTCGTGCACCGCACCGCCGTTGGCGACGCGACGGGCGGCATGCAGCACGGTCGGACGCGGCCAGGGGACGCCCTCCATCACCACAAGGCGAAGCGAATCACCGGGCACATCGACGCCGTCGCGCAGCGCGTCGGTGCCGAGCAGGCTGGCGCGCGGATCGTCGCGGAAGATGTCGACCAGCGTACCGGTATCGATCGGGTCGACATGCTGCGCGAACAGCGGCAGCCCATCGCGCGCCAACCGGTCTACGATCCGCGCGTGAACCGCGCGCAACCGCCGGATGGCAGTAAACAGGCCGAGCGTCCCGCCCTGCGACGCCGCGATCAGGCGCCCATAGGCATTGGCAAGCGCACTGGTGTCGCCACGGGTCACATCGGTCACGATCAGGACTTCGCTGTTCGCCGCATAGTCGAAGGGGCTGTTGACGGCGAACGTCGCGGGCGCCTGGTCGAGGTGTGTCGCGCCGCTTCGCGCCTCGGCCTGCGACCAGTCGCCGCCGCCGGTCAGTGTGGCGGAGGTCATCAGCACGCCGTGGGCGGGCTTCAGGACGATGTCGGCGAACGGCCGGGTGGGGTCGAGCCAGTGGCGGTGCAGCCCGATGTCGATGTCGCGCCCCTCGACCCGGTTGACCGCCAGCCAATCGACGAAATCGGCATCATTGGGGCCGCCGATGCGCGCGAGCATCGCCAGCCATGCCGCGACCGTGTCACGCCGCCAGCCGAGCGAGGCGATCGCGCCGTCGATCCGCGCCCGCGCGGCGCCGTCGAGCCAGTCGGGTGGATCGTCGAGCACCGCCTCCAGCCTTCGCCCCAGCGCGACAAGCGGGCGCAGCAAGCCGTCCAACGCAAGTGCCGCTTCCGCAGCTGCTTCGACTGTCGGCGCATCGAGCGCGGCAGCCTCGGTTTCTAGCCCGTAGCCTGCATCTTCGGCATTCGCCCGGGCATAGACGATGCCGCGGAGCGCGCTGAGCAAGATCTCGATCGCGCCATAGGCTGCGCCCTCGGCAATGCGTGCCAGCCATCCGTCGGAGGGGAGCGCCTGTGCTGCGGCGGTTGCGGCGGCGATCGCGGCGGCCCCCGCCTCGTCATAGCTGGCGACATCGGCGAGGCGTGCGGCGAGGCCACGACGGCGCCCCCGTGACGTCCCCTCCGGCCCGATCACCCAGCGGCGCAGTTCGATCGCCTCCTGCCCCGTCAATGCGGCGGCGAAGGTCGAATCGGCGGCGTCGAACACATGATGGCCTTCGTCGAACACGATGCGCGTCGGACGATTCGCCGCGTCGCGTCCCCGCGCGGCGTTGATCATCACCAGCGCATGATTGGCGATGACGATATCGGCGTCCGCGCTCGCCCGTGTGCTACGCTCGATGAAGCAGCGACGGTAATGCGGGCAGCCGGCATAGATGCATTCGCCGCGCCGGTCGGTGAGTGCCGTCGATCCATTGCGGCGGAACAGCGTCGGCAACCAGCCGGGCAGGTCGCCGCCGACCATGTCGCCGTCGCGGCTGTAGGCGGCCCAGCGCGCGACGAGATGCGCGAGGATCGCTGCACGCCCGGAGAACCCGCCCTGCAGCGCATCCTCGAGGTTCAGCAGGCACAGGTAATTCTCCCGCCCCTTACGCACGGTAACGCGCGACGCGCGCAAGGCGGGGTCGGGAAACAGCCGCGCAGTCTCTCCGTCGAGCTGGCGCTGCAGTGCCTTGGTATAAGTTGAGACCCACACCGTACCGCGCGCACGTTCGGCCCAGAGCGATGCGGGGGCGAGATAACCCAGCGTCTTGCCGATGCCAGTGCCCGCTTCGGCAAGCACCATGTTCGGCGCGTCGCGGCGATTGCGCGGCGCGAAGGCGGCGGTCGCGGCAACGGCATAGGCGCGCTGGCCGGTGCGCTCCTCGGCGTCCTTGCCGACCAGCGCGGACAGACGCGCAACCGTGTCGGCCTCCGGCAGCGCCACCGTTGCCGCGGGCGGGCGGGGCGGCTTTTCGTCCCATTCGGGCAGCCGCGCGAACAGGCCGCGCTCCGCCGCTTGCGGCTTCGCGATGGCGGCACTCGCGATGCTGCCCCATGACCAGCGCAACCGCGACAGCGTGGCCGCCGCGCTCCACGCGCCCTCGCGCTCGGCCCAGGCCTGTGATT
>JBDUBD010000109.1:0-8360 GCA_040004295.1 Sphingomonadales bacterium
GCACCTGCCATTTGGCGCACGTCATCAGATCGGCTTCGAGCCGGTCGTTCGATTTGTGGACGATCTGGTTTACCGCGAACGGTGCGGCCGGACGATCCGGATTGGCGCGGTTATGCGCGGACAGTTCTTCGGTGATCCGGTGCAGCCATTCGTCGAGCAGCGTTTGCGGCCGTGCGTTGAGCGCCGGAAAGCTGCCGACGATCCCCGCCTTGCACTGGGCAATGACCAGTTCGGGACCGGAAACGATAAACAGGGGCGAACCGATAAGCGGCAGGCGCAACGTGTCGAAAAGGGGGGATGGCAAGGTCATGGGCGCAATTCATAACGGCCAGGAAACCGCGCGCAACCCGAAGCATTTCGCCGCTACGGAAAGCGTCGATACGATCTTTCTATGCGGTTCCGAGGCCGGTCCCGAGCATTTTTTCGACACAGATATTTGAAAATGGTGGACGCACTTGGGCTCGAACCAAGGACCCGCTGATTAAGAGTCAGCTGCTCTACCAACTGAGCTATGCGTCCATTCGCGGACCGAAGCCTTACGAAGAGGCGCGCCGTTAGCACCCGATTTGCGGTGGTGCAACCGGTTAGAGCGCGCCCATCACCAGGAATTTTCGCTGGCGGGCCGCGCGGAGCAACGCGGTATCCTGACCATCGAGCCCGGCAAGTTCTTCGTCGATTGCCGCACGGAGGTTGGCACATGCCTGGATGACGTCGCGGTGTGCGCCGCCTGCGGGCTCGGGAACGATCCGGTCGATGATATTGAGGCGCAGCAAATCGGGTGCGGTGATCTTCATCGCTTCTGCCGCAAGGGCCGCCTGGTTGGTGGTCGATCCGTCGGCGCGCCACAGGATCGACGCACAGCCCTCGGGCGAAATCACCGAATAGATCGCGTTTTCGAACATCAGCACGCGGTTGCCCGCTGCGAGTGCGATGGCACCGCCGCTGCCCCCTTCGCCGACGATCACGGCGACCATGGGGACGGGCAGGGCAAGGCAAGCCTCGGTCGCGCGCGCGATGGCTTCGGCCTGTCCGCGTGCTTCGGCGTCGATGCCGGGGAAAGCGCCAGCGGTATCGACCAACGTCACGACCGGCAGACCGAACCGACCTGCGAGTTCCATCAGGCGGATGGCCTTCCGATAGCCCTCTGGCCGACCCATGCCGAAATTATGCGCAAGACGCGTCTGGGTATCGCTGCCCTTTTCATGACCGATAAGGACGCAGCGCCGTCCGGCGATGGTCGCAAAGCCGCCGATAATGGCGGGGTCGTCGGAAAACGCACGGTCGCCCGCAAGCGGTTCGAAATCGCTGGTGAGGTTCGCAACATAGGCCGAGAAGCGCGGACGATGCGGGTGCCGCGCGACCTGGGTACGCTGCCACGGCGTCAGCTTCGCATAAAGATCTGCGATCATCTTGCGGGCGCGCTCATCGAGACGCGCGGCTTCGGCTTCGGCTTCGGGCGTTCCGGTGGCGCGGAGTTCGTCGGCACTGCGCGCAAGGGCCGCAACGGGCTTTTCGAAATCGAGATAGTCGATCATCGGCTCCGCCTAGTCCGACTGTCCGGTCCGGGCAACTATTGGAAACCGCTGCGCCGCTGCCGCCCTGCGCGATCGATGCTCATCAGAATGCCCAGGCACAGCATCACGGTCATCATCGCCGTCCCGCCAAAGCTGACGAGAGGCAGAGGGATTCCCACGACCGGTGCCAGTCCCATCACCATCGACAGGTTGATTGCGACGTAGAAGAAGATCGTCGTCGTGAGGCCGGCAGCAGTTAGCTGTCCGAACCGCGTCGGCGCGCGGGCGGAAACACGCAGGCCCCAGCGGAAGAGCATCAGGAAGGCGAAAATGATAAAGATGCCGCCCGCAAGACCCCATTCCTCGGCCATGGTCGCGAAGACAAAATCGGTGTGCCCCTCGGGAAGGTAATCGAGATGGCTCTGCGTCCCTTGCAGGAACCCCTTGCCGAAAATGCCGCCTGACCCGATCGCGATCTTGGACTGGGTGATGTGATAGCCGGTGCCGAGCGGATCGCTTTCGGGGTTGAGGAAGATGAGTACGCGGTTCCGCTGATAGTCGTGCATGAACGCCCAGACGACGGGGAGCGCGGCCAGCAGTGTGCCGCCCGCTGCCAGGAAGAGGCGCAGTGGCACGCCAGCCAGGAACACGATGACGATTCCGCCCAGTGCGATCATGGTTGCGGTGCCGAGGTCGGGCTGCGTCAGGACGAGCCCGAACGGCAGGACGATGGCGAGCGCAGCGGGCCAGAGGGCGTTCCATCCCCTGATTTCGCCCGCGGGAAGCTGGTCATAGAATTTCGCGAGCGCCAGCACGATGGTGAGCTTCATCAGCTCCGACGGCTGCAGGCGGATGATGCCCGTGTCGAGCCACCGGCGGCTGCCGCCCGATACGCCGCCGATCAACTCCACCGCGATCAGCATGACGAAGATGGCCGCATAGCCGGGCCACGCAACGTCCTTCCACACCGACATCGGCACACGCGACATGGCAAGCGCCATCACGAGGAAAATGACGAACTTGATGCCCTGCGACGAAGCCCATGGCGACAGGTTTCCGCTTGCCGCCGAATAGAGGACGACAAGACCGAATCCGCCGATGGCCATGACGAGGAACAGCACCCGCCACGGCAATTCGCGCAATTGCGCCGGAATGATGCCGGGCTGCGCGCTCAATCGATCGGTTCCTGTGTGGCGTTTGACGCATTTTCCGGCGGGGAAGCGGGCAGGAGGGGGAGCACCGGTACGTCCAGCGCTGCGCTCTCGGCGGCTGCGCGCGTCGCGATGTCTCCGCCCCAGGTCGGCTCTACTTCAGCAAGGTTCTTCATCGCGAGATCGGGGTCGAACAAATAGGTCATGATGTCGCGACCGGTCAGCGGCGTGTCGAGATTGCGGACGGTGTGGCCGTTGTGCTCGAGCACGATTGCGGCCGCATATCGCGGCGCTTCCGCCGGTGCGAAGCACACGAACAGCGCGTGGTCGCGCAGCTTGAACGGCAAGGACGCATTGCCGAGAACGCCGCCCGCGCGTTCGGCCATCGTGATGCGGCGGACCTGTGCGGTTCCGGTCTTTGCCGCCAGCGTAATGCCGGGGATTTGCAGACGTGACGCGCCGCCCGTGCCGCCGCCATTGACGACGCCCGCCATTGCATCGCGGATGTAGGCGAAATGTTCGGCAGTGTAGGGCAGCGCTGCGGCAGTCGCGCTGTTCTTTCCGTGCAGCAGGTGCGGCATCAACGCGCGACCTGACGCGATGCGCGCCGACATCACGGCCAGTTGCAACGGGTTGGCCAGCACATATCCTTGACCGATCGACGCGTTCAGCGAGTCCGCGACGGTCCAGTCCGTCTTGTATTTATTCTTCTTCCAGGCGCTGTCGGGAATTGTCCCGTAGCGCTGGGTCGAGAACGGCAGCTCGAATTTCTGTCCCAGCCCCACGCTGCGGGCAATCGGCGCGATGCGATCATATCCCAGCCGCCGGATCATCTCGTAGAAATAGATGTCGCAGCTATACATGATCGCCTGCTTGAGATCGAGCGGACCATGCCCGCGGCGCTTGTGGCAATGGAAAATACCGTTGCCGACGCGCAGCGATCCGCTGCACACGATGCGATCGGATGGACTGACCCCTGCCTCGAGGAGTGCAAGGCCGTTCATCGGCTTCACCGTCGATCCAGGGGGATAAAGCCCCTGCAGCGTCTTGTTCATCAAGGGCACGTGGTCGTTGTCGGACAGCGACTTCCATTCCTTGCGGCTGATGCCGTCGGAAAAACTGTTCGGATCATAGGCGGGCATCGATACCATCGCGAGCAACTCGCCCGTCAGGCAGTCGAGCACGACCGCCGACCCCGAATTGGTACCCAGGCGCCGCGCGGCATAGGCCTGCAGCCCCTTGTCGATGGTCAGCTGCAGCGTGCGGCCTGGAATGTCGGTGCGGGTATCGAGTTCGCGGACGAGCTTTCCGCGGGCGGTGACTTCACTGCGCCGTGCGCCCGGTACGCCCTTCAGGATCGGATCGAAGGTCTTCTCGAGGGCGTCCTTGCCGACCTTGTAGCCCGGGGTCAGCATCAATGGGTCTTTGGTCTTTTCATAGTCGGCTGCACTGGCCGAGCCGACATAGCCGAGCAGGTGTCCGACCGCTGCGCCGTCCGGATAAAAGCGCGCAAATCCCTGCGCAGGGATTACGCCGGGCAGATCCTGCGCGCGGACGGAAAGGGCGGCGTAATGTTCCCAGTCCAGATTCTCGGCGATCTGCACGGGCTGAAAGCCCGCTGCATTATCGATGTCGTCCGATATCCGCTGTCGTTCTTCCTCGGGCAGGTTCAACAGCTTTACGAGCATGTCGAGCGTGGCATCCTTGTCGCGCAAACGATCGGGGATGATGTCGGCACGAAAGACCGTCTTGTTGATCGCGAGCGGCTTGCCCGTCCGATCGACAACCCAGCCACGGCGCGGGGGAATGAGCGACAGATTGACCCGGTTGCTCTCCGCCAACAGCTTGTAGCGTTCGTTCTCGGCGATCGACAGCCACGCCATGCGACCGGCAAGCACAGCGGACATCCCGATCTGTGCCGCGCCCAGCACGAAACCGCGCCGGGTAAAGCTCATCTGAACCTGCGCCTCGGACAGGCTGCGTTTGCCCAGAAGACGGTCGAGTTTCATCACGACTTCGGGTCTAGCGAGGGTTGCGCCAGCGGTCGAGCGCGCCGCAGAAACGCGTCACTAACGGCCAGCACAATGCCGAAATCACGATCTGCGGCAGCAGGTTCAAGGGTGACGTGCCGCCTCCCGTCGCTCCCGCGATGATCAGGGCGAAGAGAAGGTGGGCGGCAATCGCCACCGTCGCGATAGCCCAGTCCTCGACATGGCTTCGCCAGGGAAAACGGCGTTCGACCCAGTCGACCGCGAGCATGACTGCGGTCCACCCCGCAAGGGCGGTGCCGAGAGGCTGGCCGCTAAAGAAATCGTCCCACAGGCCGAGCGGAATCCCCATCCACAGCGGCCAGATGTCGTTCCTCAGCAGGCGCCATGCGAGGAACACCATGAGCCCCAAAGGTGGCAGCAAGGGTTCCGTCAGGACAACCGGCGCCAGCGGAATCATCGATGCAATCAGTGTGGAGCCGATGGGAACCAGCTGGCGCTGAAGGGCCGTCGGCGGCGGGGAGAAACTGGTCCGGCGTCTGAGCGGCAGCATCTAGGGTGTGCCCTCGACGACCGGCAGGGTCGGTGCGGGAGGCGCGTAGGGTGGCAGGACGATCGCGAAATCGAGGCGGTTGGGGTCGGCAAACGGGCGCGCGATGCCCGCCTCGCGATTGGATTGGCGAACGATTGCGACGGGTACGTTCGGCGGGTATACCCCGCCAGCGCCGGAGGTGACGAAAAGATCGCCGACCTTGAACGGATTCTGTCCGGCCTCAAGCGCGCGGATGTCGAGCATGCCGTCGCCGCGGCCGGTTGCCAGTGCAGGCATACCGTCGCTGATCCGGCGAACCGGGACGACGTTTCCACCATCGGTGATCAGCAGGACACGTGCCGTAATCCTTGCTGCCGCCACGACGCGCCCGACCAATCCATCGGGGGATCGTACGGGCTGCCCCGTCGCGATGCCCTGCACACTTCCAGCGCCCAAAGTGGCGAAGCGACGTGTACTCGTTCCCGTCGAGGCGATGAGACGTGCCGAGACGATCGTATCGGGATGAGTTTCGACAAGCTTGGCAAGCTTCTGCAGCCGCACATTTTCACGCGCGAGGGCTTGCGCCTCGACCAGCTTGGTCCGCGCAGCGCGCAGCTCGGCCTCCATCGCGCGGTTCTTAGATCCTGCCTCGATATAGGCGCCGATGCCGTCGATCCCCGAACCGACGGTGCCCGATGCACCCCGCGCGGCGCCCGAAATTGGAGATGTCAGGTCGGCGAAGATGCCCTGGATTGCGGCATGGCCCTGCGGATCGAAGCGGGCGGTTAACGCCAGCAATAGTCCCACGAGAACGCCCGCGATTGCCACGACATAGCTCGCGAACAGGCCATATTGCGCCCGCCGTGAAAAGCCGGAGCGCCGGTTTTGTGGCGGCGCCATGACTGACCCTTACGCGGTCTGCAGGACGCCGCGGAACATCGGGTCTTCCAGAGCGCGTCCGGTGCCGAGCGCGACGCAGGTCAACGGATCGTCGGCGACGGTGACTGGCAAACCTGTCTCATCGCGCAACACTTCATCGAGACCGGTCAGCAGCGCACCGCCGCCGGTGAGCACGATGCCCTGATCGACAATGTCCGCCGCCAGTTCGGGCGCCGTGTTTTCCAGTGCGATTCGGACACCCTCGACGATGCTGCCGACGGGTTCGCTCAACGCTTCGGCGATCTGGCCCTGGTTGATCGTTATTTCCTTGGGAACGCCGTTCACAAGGTCGCGACCCTTGACGTGGATGGTCAGACCCACACCATCGAGCGGCGGCTTGGCCACGCCGACTTCCTGCTTGATGCGCTCCGCCGTGCCTTCGCCGATCAGCAGATTATGGTTGCGGCGGACGTAGGAGACGATCGCTTCGTCCATCTTGTCGCCGCCGACGCGAACCGAAGTCGAATAGGCGACACCGCGAAGGCTGAGTACCGCGACTTCGGTGGTGCCGCCGCCGATGTCGACGACCATCGACCCGATCGGCTCGGTCACCGGCATGTCGGCGCCGATGGCAGCCGCCATCGGCTCCTCGATCAGGTAAACTTGGCTCGCGCCCGCGTTCGATGCGGCGTCGCGGATGGCGCGGCGTTCAACGCTGGTCGATCCCGAGGGTACGCAGATCACGATTTCGGGGAAGCGCCACGCACGCATCTTGCCACCATGCACCTTGTGGATGAAGTGCTTGATCATCTGCTCGGCGACATCGATGTCGGCGATCACGCCGTCGCGCAGCGGGCGAATCGCCTCGATGCTGCCCGGCGTCTTGCCCATCATCAGCTTGGCGTCGTCACCGACCGCCTTCACCCGCTTGACGCCGTTCAGCGTTTCGATCGCGACGACCGAAGGCTCGTTGAGCACGATGCCACGTCCGCGAAGGTAGACGACCGTGTTCGCGGTGCCGAGGTCGATTGCCATGTCGTGCGACATGAACTTGAAGAAGCGAGAAAACGGATTGGCCATGGGTGTGCGGGACTCTCAAAACCTGGGCGAAACCTGGACGGCCCGTTCGGCGATCTCTGGTCGGAGAAACCGCGCCGGGCCGGGGTCGCGGGATGGCTGCGCTTGGTCTAGGGGGTGGTTAATGTCAATACGCCGCCTGCCGCCGCATCTGGTCAATCGTATCGCCGCCGGCGAGGTCGTGGAGCGACCGGCGTCCGCGCTGAAAGAGCTTGTCGAGAACGCGATCGACGCGGGTTCTTCCCGGATTTCCGTAGTTTTACGAGGTGGCGGCATCGACGGGATCGAGGTCGTCGACGATGGTTGCGGGATGGCGCGGGACGAGATTGCGCTGGCGCTCGAACGTCACGCGACCTCGAAACTGCCGGACGACGCCATCGAAAACGTCGCGACGATGGGATTTCGCGGCGAGGCGTTGCCCTCGATCGCGAGCGTCGCGCGGCTGACGATCGAAAGCCGCGTTTCGGGCGAGGAAGGGTGGTCACGTGCCGTCGATAACGGCGATGTCGTGGGTGACGGGCCGGCCGCCTTGCCGCCGGGTACGCGCGTCAAGGTCGATGATCTGTTTGCGCGTGTGCCTGCCCGGCGGAAGTTCCTGCGCTCCCCCCGCAGCGAATATGCGGCAAGCCTCGACGTCGTAAAGCGACTTGCGATGGCGCGGCCCGATATCGCCTTCACGCTCGACCATGATGGCCGCCGTGTGCTGACGGTGCTGGCGGAGGATCGACCGGCGCGGGTTGCGGCGCTGACCGACCGGGCGCTCGTCGCGAACAGTGTTGCGGTCGATGCGGAACGCGAAGGGGTGCGTCTGGGCGGCGTCGCGGGACTGCCGACGTTCAATCGCGGCGTGGCCGATCATCAGTATCTGTTCGTCAACGGACGGCCGGTGAAGGACCGGCTGCTCGTGGGCGCAGTGCGTGGTGCCTATGCCGAAATGCTGGCGCGCGACCGGCATGCGGTGGTTGCGCTTTTTCTCGAGGTGCCACCGAGCGAAGTCGATGTGAACGTCCATCCCGCCAAGACCGAAGTGCGGTTTCGTGACCCGGGCATGGTTCGCGGGCTGATCGTCGGTGGATTACGTGCGGCGCTCGATGCTGCGGGGCATCGGAGCCAGCCTAGACCGAGTGCCGCTGCGCTGGGGATGTGGACGAGTGAAGCAGAGGAGCGTCGCCCCGGCGGAGGCCGGGGCCCCTATCCGCTAGCGACCCCGGCCTCCGCC
>JBDUBD010000110.1:0-8089 GCA_040004295.1 Sphingomonadales bacterium
ACTTCATCCGGCAAAATGTTGAAATCCGTAAAATAAACAATCGATTTTCCTGCGGCGTCGAACCGCAGCCCAGTGCTGGTGATCTGGCCATGCGGCAGCTCGACGGCGCGCACGGCAATGCCGCCGATGTCGATCGCATCGGGTAGCAGATCGCATCGGATATAGGGCGGATACCCCTGATGGCCGGCGAAAGCGAAGCTGAAGTTCGATGTCAGCGCATCGCGTGTCCGGTGCCGCGCAAAGCCCGGGATCGCGTCCTTGCCATAGAAATAGAACGGCCGCAGATCGTCGATGCCGTGACAATGATCGGCGTGTTCGTGCGTCCAGACGACGGCGCTCGGCCGCCCGCCGCCCTCAGCCAGCAATTGTTCGCGCAGATCGGGCGATGTGTCGACCAGGATACGGGTGCCCGCGTGTTCGACAAGGATAGAAACCCGCCGCCGCCTGTTGCGCGGTTCGATGGGGTCGCATGCGCCCCAGTTCCCGTCCACGCGCGGCACTCCGGATGAGGTGCCGGAACCGAGCATCGTGACCTTCATGATCCTGCTTTTGTAAACAGCCGGTGGAAATTGGCGGTCGTCTGCGCGCCCAATGCCTCGACGGTCGTCCCACGCAGACCGGCCAGGAAGCGCGCGGTATCGGCGACGAATGCGGGTTCGCCCGTCCGACCGCGATGTGGGACCGGCGCGAGGAAGGGCGCATCGGTTTCGATGAGCAGGTTATCTTCAGGAATAGCTGAAGCAGTTTCCTGCAAGTCCTTGGCATTCTTGAATGTCACGATGCCGGAAATCGAGATGTAGAGCCCTAGATCGAGCGCGATGCGCGCGAAGCCGGCGCTCGCGGTGAAGCAGTGGATGACGCCGGGGAAGGCCCCCTTCCCCATTTCCTCAGTCAGGATCGCGGCGGTATCATCCTCGGCATCGCGGGTGTGGACGATCAGGGGTAGTTGCGTGGCGCGGGCGGCAGCGATGTGGCTGCGGAAACTGGTGCGCTGCCGGTCCCGGTCGCTGTGATCGTAATAATAGTCGAGGCCGGTCTCGCCGATGCCGATAACGCGCGGGTGCGTGGCGCGTCCGACGAGCTTGGCCGTATCGACATCGGGATGGGCATCGGCCTCATGCGGGTGGATACCGATCGATGCCCAGACGTCTGGCTCACGCTCGGCGGTGGCGACGATCTCGTCCCACTCGCACTCGCGCGTGGAGATGTTCAGCATCGTCTCGACGCCCGCTCCCCGCGCGCGGTCGAGTACGGCGGCCTGATCCTCGACCAGGCCTTTGTAATTGAGATGACAGTGTGAATCGACAAACATCAGTGCAAACCGCCGTACAGCAGCCAACCCAGCTTCTGGTCTTCCTTGGCGTCTTGGCGTCTTGGCGAGAGATCAATCCGATTGGACTCTCGCCAAGACGCAAAGACGCCAATGTGGAGCGTCGTGATGGTCATGCTTCGACTGCTGCGGGGAGTTCGAGGCGGGGGAAAATAGGTGTTGGCGCACCAAGCCTGAAGTCACTGGAGGCAAGGTCTGCATACCAATCGAGCGTCGCTATGCCTTTTTGATTCCTTTTATCTTTTGGCATTCCCATTTGATCCAAGAGCTTGTTCGCCGCTTCGGGAATCACTGGGGAAATCACGACTGCCAAATGGGCAATTGCTACAAACAAAATTCCTAGAACAGTAGCCATCGCCTCGGGATCGGTTTTTTTCAGCGCCCAGGGTGCCGTGAAATCCATATATCGATTGCAGGCCGATGCAGTCATGAACCAGCCTTGTAGTGCATTTGAGATTCC
Source organism: Sphingomonadales bacterium (assembly GCA_040004295.1). Lineage (GTDB taxonomy): Bacteria > Pseudomonadota > Alphaproteobacteria > Sphingomonadales > Sphingomonadaceae > Sphingomonas_O. The sequence goes on from JBDUBD010000110.1 coordinate 1,791, forward strand.
CAACTCGTTGAATGTGGTTGGGAAAGCCGTCGTACAAGTTGCTTGGACCAGCATGAAGGTGTCGGTATCTTCTGCAACCTTGACCCCTTCGTAGTTGGGCAAAACGCCATCCAGATTCTTGAAAATCATGCTCAACACGCGCTGGGCAAGATTACCGAAATTGTTAGCCAAATCTGCGTTGCAACAGGTGACGATAGCTTCCTCGCTCCACGTACCATCCTGCCCAAAACTCACCTCGCGCATCAAAAAGTACCGAAAGGCATCGACGCCGTAGCGTTCGGCGAGTGCCATCGGATCGACGACGTTCCCCGCCGACTTCGACATCTTCGCGCCGTCGCGGGCGAGCAGGAAGCCGTGGCCGAAGACCGCCTTTGGCAAGGCGATGTCCGCTGACATCAGGAACGCTGGCCAATAGACCGCGTGGAAACGGACGATGTCCTTGCCGATCAGGTGAAGATCGGCGGGCCAGAATTTGGCCATTTCGGGCGTCGCATCCGGATAGCCCAAGCCTGTAAGATAGTTGGTCAGCGCATCGACCCAGACGTACATGACATGGTCGGGCGAACCCGGCACCTTCACGCCCCAATCGAAACTGGTGCGCGATATGCTCAGATCGCGTAGCCCACCCTCGACGAAGCGGATAACCTCGTTCCGGCGGCTGTCCGGCTGGATAAAATTTCGTTCGTGTTCATAAAGTTCGAGCAGGGGCTTCTCATATTTAGAGAGCTTGAAGAACCAGCTTTCCTCGACCGTCCATTCGACCGGCGTGCCCTGCGGTGACAGGCGCTGCCCGCCTTCGCTCTCCGTCAGTTCCTTTTCCTCGTAAAACGCTTCGTCGCGCACCGAATACCAGCCCTCGTAGCGGTCGAGGTACAGGTCGTCCTTGGCTTTCATCGCTTCCCAGATCGCAACACTTGCACGGTGGTGCGCCGGGTCGGTGGTACGCTGGAAATGATCGTAGCTCACGTTCAGCGCGTCGCACATCGCCTGAAACTGGTCGGACATCTCACGTGCGAGGTCCCTGACCTCGACACCCTTGTCGCGGGCGGTCTGGACCATTTTCAAGCCGTGTTCGTCGGTCCCGGTCTGGAAACGCACCTCTCGGCCCTGCATCCGCTGAAAACGGGCGATGGTATCGGCGGCGATCGCTTCATAGGCGTGGCCGATATGCGGGCGGCCATTGGGGTAGCTGATCGCGGTGGTGATGTAGAAGGGGGTGCCGGACATGGACTTGCCCTAACCGTTCGAGATTGGCTTGTCGAAGGTCAGTTACGCTCCCGTATCGTCATTCCTTCGAAGGCGGGAATGACGAATAGTGCTGTCAGGCTGCGGATGAAGGTGGCGCAAGTTTCGCAACACGTCCCGCAATTTCGAAAACGACACTTTCGGCGGGTAGCGATTGCGGGATAGCGACATCCGCGAGTTGGCGCGCGCTTTCCCAAGCCGCGACGGCGGTCGCCAGCGCGTCGCCGGATCGTGTCCGCGCCTGGGTCGCGATGAACGCGGGCGCGCGTCGTAGGAACGCCTCGTAGCGCGGGAGCGCCGCTTTCAGCGCGAGTTTTCCGGCAAGGTCGAGCCGAACGACATTGTGCGGATCGCCGGTCGTCGCAATCTCCCGCAGCGCGGCGTCGATGCCGGGCACATCTGCCTCTATCACCGAAAGCGCAGCACCCGGCGACCCGGCCGCGACCGCGATCACCACGGCGCGCGTCATGTCGTCCAGATGCGGTGCCTCCTCCGCCAGGACGGACGCCATGACGTCATCGCCGAGGCGCGCGAAGGCCAGGCTGCGGCACCGCGAACGGATCGTCGGCAACAGGCGTCCGGGCGAATGGCTGACCAGCAGGAAGATCGTGCTCGCGGGAGGTTCTTCGAGGTTTTTCAGCAGCGCGTTGGCAGCACCCCGTTCCATGTCGTCGATCGAATCGACGATCACGACGCGGCGGTCCCCCTGTGACGGGGTGCCGTTGAAGACGGCTTTCAACGTGCGAACCTGATCGACGGTGATGTTGCGGGCGAGGTTGCCGGTCTTTTCGTTTTCGAGCCGGTGCAGCGTCACGAGGTCGGGGTGCGAGCCCGCCGCGATCAGGTGCGCCGTCGGGTGGCTGTCGTCGAGATTGAACCCGCCCGGTGTTGGTGGCGATGCCGATGCCTCCGCCAGCAGTCGCGCGGCGACGATTTGGGCAAAGGTCCCCTTCCCAACGCCGCGCGGGCCGTGGAGCAGCCAAGCGTGGTGCATCCGCCCGCTGTCGATGGCGGTGCGCATCGCTTCGAACTGCGTGTCGTGGCCGCGCAGGCTGATCACAGGAGATCGCTGACGGCGGCGAACAGACGGTCGGACACCATGTCCACGGCCCCGTTGGCGTCGACAGTTTTCAAACGATCAGGTTCGGCCAGAGCAAAGTCGTGGAAGGCAAGCGCGAGACGGGCATGGTATTCCGAGCCTTTGTCGCCGAACCGATCTCCCCGACCTTGATCCCGTTCAAAAGCCCGCGCGCCTGCTTCATGGGGCGGCAGCCACATTAAAAGTGTCCTGTCGGGCAACAGTCCCCCGCTCCCGAAATCGTGAAGCGTCATGATCTCGGCATCCGACAGCCCCCCCGCCCCGCCCTGATAGGCGCGGGTGGAATCGATGAAACGGTCGCAGATCACCCAGTCGCCGCGCTCGAGCGCAGGGCGGATGACCCGTTCGACATGGTCGGCGCGCGCGGCGGCAAACAGCAACGCCTCAACCCGCGCGCTCCAGCGGTCGGTTTCGCCGGTCATCAGCAGGCCACGGATCGCCTCCGCGCCGGGCGTACCGCCAGGCTCGCGGGTGACGACCACGGTCTTGCTGCGCGCACGAAGTGCCTCGGCCAGCCGCGTCGCTTGCGTCGATTTGCCGACGCCCTCGCCGCCCTCGAGCGTGATGAACTTACCGCGTGTCAGGCGAGGCCCACCAGCGACAAAAGCCCGGCCCAGGCGCGGCGGAAGAAGCCCGCCTCGCCAACTGCGTTTTCGGCGACGAGCGGCATGATCTGTGGCGGCGTCGACGGCGTTTCGACGACTAGGCTCGCGATCTGCTGTCCCTTGGCGATCGGGGCCTTGATCGGGCCGTCATAGACGACCTTGACCTTCATGCCCTCCGCGCCGCCGCCGGGGAACGTCACGGCGAGGTCGCGTGGTGCGACAAGGCCGACCGTGCGCGCGTCGCCCAGCTGCACTTCGGCGCTTTCGATCTTCTGCCCTTTTTTCAGCAGCGGCTTGGTTGTCCAGGCGCGGAAGCCCCAGTCGATGAAGCGCACCGACTCGCCGATGCGCTGGTTGAAGCTGGTCAGGCCGGAGACAACCATCACGAGACGACGACCGTTCTGGATGGCCGAACCGGTAAACCCATAGCCCGCTTCATCCGTGTGGCCGGTCTTCAGACCATCGGCTCCGGCGACACGCCCCAGCAGCGGATCGCGGTTCGCTTGGGTAATGTCGGCGCCGGAACCCAGCGTCTTGCCCCAGGTGAACGATGGCAGCGAATAATAGCGCTTGTAGAGGTCGGGATGCTGCTCGATCGTTGCCGCAGCCAGCGTGGCGAGGTCGCGCGCGCTGACATAGGTGCGGCCTTCATCGGGCCAGCCGTTCGAATTGCCGAAATGGCTGTTGGTCAGGTTCAGGCGCTTCGCCATGTCGTTCATACGCGCGACGAAGGCTTCCTCGGTGCCCGAAATGCCCTCGGCCAGTACGACGCAGGCATCATTGCCCGACAAGGTGACGATCCCTTTCAACAGATTATCGACGCTGACGTTCTCATTAACCGAGAGGAACATCGTCGAACCTGCTGCAGGACCATGCCATTTTGTCCAGGTTTCGGGGCGGACCTGGATCATCTTGTCAAGTTTCAGCTCGCCCTTCTTGATCATGTCGAAGGCGACGAGGACCGTCATCATCTTCGCCATCGACGCAGGTGGCATGCGCCGGTCGGGATCCTTGGCATAGAGGACCGCGCCCGACGACAGGTCGACGAGATAGGCGACAGGAGCGGGCGTTTCGAACGGCGGCGCGGCGGCGGTGACGGGCGCAGCGATGAGCATCAATGCAGTAAGGGCGAGGACAGGCTTCACTGGGGTTCTTTCATTAGCTGGCAACCGCGTCCGCAAGCAGACCGACTGACAGACCGTAGAAGTTCGAGCAATTGTAATCGAGGATCACGCGGTAGTTCCCGGTGAGCAGGTACGCGGTCGCCCCTGGGCCATCGGGTTCGAGCAGCGACGCGAGGTCGCTGTCGCGCAGACGCGACGATTGCGGAATCACGCCCAACGCGCGCCATTCGGCAACCGTCATCCAACGGCTGTGCCGGTCATGGACACGCGGACAGCGCGGGCTGACCGTACGATTGGCGATCGATGCACGGTTGAGCGACGATGGCACGGTCGCTGCCACGCCCCAGGGCTGGTTCGGTCGCCATCCGGCCTGAACGAAGTAATTGGCGATCGACGCCAGCGCGTCGGCCTCGCTGCGCCAGATATCGATGCGCCCATCTCCGTCGCCGTCACGCGCCAGCTTGATCACGGCGGATGGCAGGAATTGCGGATAGCCGGTCGCGCCCGCCCAGCTTCCTTTCAGCACTTCCCGCGGCGTACCGCGGTCCATCAGTTTCAGCGTATCGATGAATTCCTGCTCGAACAGGGCACGCCGCCGCCCCTCATAGGCGAGGCTCACCAGTGACCGCGCAAGATCGAAATCGCCGGTGTACGCCCCGTAATTGGTCTCGTTCCCCCAGATCGACACCATGATGGATTCGGGTACACCGGTTTGCCGCTCCACCCGGCTGAGCAGCGGCCGCAGCGCCTGGTACTTCGCCCGCCCCCGTGCGATCCGGGGGCCATCGACATGCTGGGCGCGATAGGGCGCGAAATTGGGAATGGCGCTGGTGGTCGGACTTCCACCCGGCTGGCCCCGGTCGAGTTCCACAACGCGGGGGTTGAACGTCAAAGTGGGAAGGACAGCGTCGAGCGTCCCCTGGCTGACACCTTGTGCCCTGGCCTTTAGTGCGACACTCTGCAGATAGGTGGCAAACCCCGACGCCTCGTCCTGTGCTTGGGCCAGCCCGCCACCGAGCCCTGACAATGGCATCGCGGCCGTCGCTATTGCGAGGCCCATGAAGATCGAACGCCGAAACATGGTCATGGCGCAACCATCGCACAGACACGTCGCCGCCGTGAACCCATTTTATCGCACGACTTGCACGGAAAGGCGCAGCGCCCTACCGGCGCTATCCAAGCGGGACAGGTGGCCGAGTGGTTTAAGGCTACGGTCTTGAAAACCGTCGTGGGTGCAAGCTCACCGTGGGTTCGAATCCCACCCTGTCCGCCAAACGCCGCCGTCGGGCACCTCCCGCCGTCGTTTTCTACTCAACGACCGCCACGGTTACGCGGGGATGGTCACGCGCCGGGGCCGATCGCGGTCGCGGTATCGCTTATGACGCCCCGATCTGGCTCATGAACGACGCGTTGTCCAAAAACAGCCACTCCTCTTTCATCAGGCCGTTCTCCCATCGGCCGACTGTCATCATGGGAAGCGTGAACTTCTTGCCGGTGGGCTGGATCACCTTGCCGTTCCCCATGTCTAGCGGCTTGCTGAAGGTGCCAGTCATAATGCCCTGGACGGCCGTGTAGTTACCGTCGGCGAGCTTGATGGGGTGCTCCTTGATCGATGTATCGAGGGCGAAAGTGAACTGCGGCGTCAGCTTCTTGATGTGGTCCGGGATGCCGGTGGTGGTGGTCCCGTCTGGATAGTGGACAAGGATGTCGGGCGCGTGGCTCAGTTTGAACTCGTCCCACTTCTGGCCACTGTAGACGCGGAAATCGAGATCGTCGAAGTTGGTGAGGTTGCGCTGCTGCTCGGCGCTATGGGCGGCGGCGGACGCGTTGGCCTGCCCCTCGTCCCCGCGCGAGCAGGCGGCGGTGCCGAGGGGAATGAGAACGATCAGGGCCAGACCGATTGCTTGTAAGCGCATGCGAAGTCTCCTGTGTTTCAGGCCATGGACGCTACACACGTCGCCGGCGTCAGGCAATGTTGCGGGCCGACCTAGATATTGGTCTGGTCAGGCGGAACGTCCCGTGGCAGCGTCGCGGCATTGTGACCGACGGTGCAGCCGAGCGCATCGCAAGATACACCATAGCAGGTCATCGACAGCGATCCCATCGCATACCCCTTCACCAACACCTCCGCGCCGCCTGCGGCGGCGGCGATGCCAGCTGTGTAGAGCAAAGGCACGAAATGATCCGGCGTGGGGACGGCTGTCGCAAAGTCTGGGTGGTCGGCAA
>JBDUBD010000029.1:0-26468 GCA_040004295.1 Sphingomonadales bacterium
GCCACGAATCGGACACGCCGGGTGCGGATCATTTAAAGGCGCTGGCACAGGTGAGTCGTGCGCTTCGTGACAAGGCGTTTGTTGCTAAGCTGCGCGGGGCCGCATCCGACGACGCACTCATGGCACTGCTGACACCGGGTGACGCGCGGGATGCGGCCTGATCCTGTTGCCTCGGGCGCGGCGGCGCACCACCGCGCGCTCGAATCGCTATACCATGCTGCGCCGGTCAATCGGTTGTTCCCTTCCACGCTCGAAATCACGGGCGAGGGGACGGCGACGATCAGCTTCAATGTGGACGAAAGTGTCTATCATGCCGCAGGCGCTGCGCATGGCACCGCGTATTTCAAGATGCTGGACGACGCAGCGTTCTATGCGGCGAACAGCTTGGTCACAGACCGGTTTCTGCTGACCACTGCGTTCAACCTGATCCTCACGCGTCCCCTGAAGGAAGGGCCGGTCACCGCTGAAGGACGCTGGGTCAGCGGCCGTCGCCGCGTGTTCGTCGCCGAAGCACGGCTGATCGATTCATCAGGGGAAGAGGCGGCGCGGGGAACGGGCACGTTCATGCGGTCGCAAATCCCGCTTTCGACATTGCCCGGCTACACGCGGTGACACCACGCCTGACCAGCACGATGCTGGTTTCGGCGCTGGTACGGCGCGTCGCAAATGGGGGCGGCGCCGCAGTGGTGGTTGCAAAGGGCGATGCCACGGCGGGTTCTATCCTGTTGATCTGTATGGAGAGGGGGCGATTGACGGCCTATCGCGAGCGCCTCCTCAAACCAGATGGAAGTTACGGCTGGGAAGCGGTGGGACCATCGCCCGACTCCGCACCCGGCGTGTCCGATTCGTGGCTTGCGCGGCGTCGTCAGCGCGACCCGGATCTGTGGATCGTTGAACTGGACATCCCGAATGCGGAACGCTTCGCCGCCGAAACAAGCGGCGATGATTGACTAGTTAGTCTTCCGAAACGAAGGGCACATCCGATTTCGAAGCGCCGTCGTGACGTTTACCCAGCGAAGTATGAATGGGTGTCGCGCAGTACGCAGTCGGAAGGGTGGATCGGGGTCTTTAGTTTACGTCCCGGCTTTATGATCCCCCTGCCGCATAGTGCAGATGTTGAATGTTTGATTTTCTTCGGGTCGCGGGTTTCGCGACCCTTGCGCTCGCCGCCGCTGGGGCGCCGGGCCAAATGGCTTTGATCAATGCCCCTACGGTCGCAGCGAAGACCGTAGTTGAAGCGTTGCCCCCGGTTCCCGCTACGATTCCGTTGAGCGACATTGCTCCGGTTCCTGCGATGGCCGATCCCATCGAATCTATACCCACCGCGCCTCGCGCCTCGTCGCTTGCAGCGCTCGTCCGCGCTCATGGATCGACCGTGACGGGTGACCGCGAAACCGAATGCCTTGCGGCCGCAACCTATTTCGAATCGAAGAGCGAGCCACTCGACGGCCAGCTGGCGGTTGCCAATGTCATCCTGAATCGCACCCAATCAGGGCGGTTTGCGTCGACTGTTTGCGGCGTTGTCTATCAGCGCGGCCAGTTCTCGTTCGTTCGCGGCGGATCGATGCCGCCGATCGCGCGTAACAGTGCCAATTGGCGCGAAGCCGTCGCCATCGCCTACATTGCACAGAACGACCTGTGGAAGGCTCCGGCTGAACATGCGCTGTTCTTCCACGCCAAGCGCGTATCGCCGAACTGGAAAATGCAGCGTGTCGGCGCGATCGGCAACCACATCTTCTATCGCTAAGCGCTAGGAAATGTTCCCTCCCTGTTCTATCCAGGGGGAATGATCGAGTCTCTTCATGAGCGTTTGGTTGCAGCCGATGTCGTGCGCGGTACGACACGGATGCTGGCGCGTGAAGATTGCCTGGCAGTCAGCGAAGTGTCGCTGGGGAACGGGCGACGTGCAGACCTGATGGGGTTGTGCCCGCGTGGATTGGTGACGATCGTCGAGATCAAGGTGTCCCGTGCCGATCTGCTCGGCGACGGAAAGTGGACCGACTATCTCGACTATTGCGACCGCTTCTTCTGGGCAATTCCGTCGGGTTTTGATGCCACCCTGCTTGATCGGCCCGAGCTGTTGCCCGGGCGTACCGGACTGATTGTGGCGGATCGCTATGATGCGGCGATTGTTCGCCCGGCCATGTCGGTTTCGCTCGCTGCTGCCCGACGAAAGTCTGAGACACTGCGCTTCGCCAGGCGCGCTGCACGTCGCCTGATCGGCGACATCGACGATTCGGAACAGCCTTCGCTTTAACGCGGGCCTTGAACTTCCTTTTGAACGACGGGCTTTGCCGCATCCAGCTCTTTTAGAAGACCGGCCAGCCGTGGATCGCGGCGCGCGAGATCCTTCGGCGAGAAGCCGGCATTGTCGGCGCGATTCGGGTTGGCGTTGGCGGCCAGCAGCAGACGCATGGTCGGTGCGTCATTGTTCATAACCGCCTTCGCCAGCGGGGTCTCACCATTGCCGTTCGGCTGATCGACATTCGCGCGTCGGGCGAGCAAAATCTGGACCCCATCGCTCCAGCGCAATTCGGTGGCGATCATGAGCGCCGTCTTGCCCTGGTTGTCGCGCATATCGGGGTTTGCACCGCGCTGGAGCAGGAAGCCCATCCACGTCGCGTCCCGTCGCGCTGCGACGATGTGCAGCCCGGTCTGGCCCGTTGCCGCTTCCCGCGTGTTGACGATGACGGTCCCCGGCTTGTTCAGGAACTCGGTCGCCTTGTTGCCGTCTGCGTCCTTCACCGCCTTGATGAAGTTGAAGCTGTCGGAAAACTGGGCGGAGGCAATGGTCGGAACCGACAGTACGATTGCGATTGCGGGAATAAGATAGCGGTTTGTCATATAGACCCTTGTCTTGCGCGGCGGCTCTTAACAACGCAAGGCTGAGTGCGCGATGAACCTGCGTCTTTCTCTCCTGCCGCTCCTGATGCTTGCCGCCTGTCAGGCAGCGCCCCCGCCACCGCTCGAGGGGGCGAAGATCGGTGGCCCGTTCACCCTAGTCGATCAAGACGGGAAAACCCGCACCGACCGTGACTTCGCGGGCAAATATCGCATCATCTATTTCGGTTACACATTCTGCCCGGATGTATGTCCGGTCGATGTCCGCAACCTTGCACAGGGTTATCGTGCCTTTGCGACCGCCAACCCCGAGAAGGGCAAGCAGGTTGTGCCGATCTTCATCACTGTAGATCCGGCGCGTGATACTCCCTCCGCTCTCAAGCAGTTCGTCAGTGCTTTCGACCCTGCGCTGATTGGTCTCACCGGCACATCGGCTCAGGTAGATGCCGCTGCCAAGGCCTACGTCGTCGTCTATCAGCTCAACAAAAAGACGCCGGGCGACACCGCCTATCTGGTCGATCACAGCCGTGCCGCCTATCTGATGGATTCCGACGGTAAGCCGGTGGCTTTGCTATCGCAGGATGAAAAGCCCGCAGTGATCGCGGCGCAACTGGCCAAATGGGTAAAGTGACCGCCAAGGAACCGGAACGCTTCTGGGAAACCCTGCCGCTCGACAAGCTCGATCGTGGGCAGTGGGAGGCGCTGTGCGACGGATGCGGGAAGTGCTGTATCCACAAGCTTGAGGACGAGGAAACCGGCGAATTGTTCGCGACGAATGTCGCGTGCCGCCTGCTCGACCGACGCTCGTCGCGCTGTTCGGACTACAAGCACCGACATGCGTTCGTGCCCGATTGCATTCGGCTGACGCCTGCAAAGCTCGACCAGCTCGACTGGCTGCCGCAAACCTGTTCCTATCGGCTGCGCGCCGAAGGAAAGCGGCTGCCCGACTGGCATCATTTGAATACGGGCGACCCCGAAAGCGTGCATACTGCCGGAATGTCGGTGCGCGGCTGGACGATCAGTGAGGACGATGCGGGCGATCTGGAATATCATCTCACCGACCGCATCCTCTGAACTTGTGTTCAGTGGAGGCGGACGGACGCGATCGCTGACTGTCGTCCGGCGGTCGGTTGCGCGGGGAATGCGCCTGACGGTCGATCCGCGCGATGCGACGGTGCGGCTGACGCTCGGCACGCGCTCGCCATTGCGTCCGGCGCTGGCCTGGGCGGCGGGCAAGCGGGGTTGGGTCGAAGCGGAGCTGGAACGGCTACCCTTTCCTTTGCCTCTGGTGCCGGACATGTTGTTTCACCTTGGCGACGGGGATGTCCTGCTCGACTGGGCGTCGGAAAAGTCGCGCCGCGTGACTCTTGACGGCAACGTGCTTCATGTCGGTGGCCCTCTCGATCAATTGACGCCACGCGTGATGCGGTTCCTTCGTGCGCACGCGCTGACAATATTGGAGGCCGAGACGCGTGCGTTGGCCGCCGCACATGGCATCACTATCGGTCGCGTCGGCGTTGGCGATACCAAGAGCCGGTGGGGCAGTTGCGCGGCGTCCGGTGACATCCGCTACAGCTGGCGGCTCATCCTTGCCCCCGCTTTCGTTCGTCGTTCGACGGTCGCCCATGAAGTCGCGCATCGCATCCATATGAACCACGGTCCTGCGTTTCATGCATTGGCGGCCAAGCTGTACGAGGGCGATCCTAATCCCGCACGCAACTGGCTGCGCGCCAACGGGCCGTCACTTCACTGGTTCGGGCGCGAAGGCTGAGGGGCGTCGCGGCGCGGCGCCGCTTCGCGATCGTTCCGGCGGCCCAGTGCATCGTCGATCCAACGCTGGTCTAGCGCCGGAGCGGGCGGTGGTGGCGGATTGGTGTCCGGGCTTTCGATCCGGTCCTCGCCAGATTGGTCCATCGGGTCGGGGTCGATCCGGTCACCGGTCCCACCGGCATAGTTGCCCTCATCGACGTTGCCGAAATAGGCTTCCTCATCGGGCTCAAGCTGCCATTCGGGCAGGGTGACCTCGGTCTGGAATTTCTCGACCGGGCGTCGCGCGACGGCAACAGTCATGAACTGCGCAAAGGCACGCGCCGGATTGCGCCCGCCCTGTAACCCGGGGATTGGCTTGTTGTCGTCACGGCCCATCCAGACGCCGGTGGTGATGCCGCTCGAAAAGCCGAGGAACCAGCCGTCCTTGTTCGAGCTGGTCGTGCCTGTCTTACCCGCGACAGGGCGACCGATCTGTGCCGCACGTGCGGTGCCGGTGTTCACGGCTGTCTGCAACAGGTCGATCATCTGGGCGGCAACCTGGGGCGCGACCAGCACATTGTTGGTGTTGGCGCGATGTTCGTAGAGAACCTCGCCACTCGCGGTGGTGACTTTGGTGATGCCATAGGGTGCAACCGACGCGCCGTTCGCGGCGACGCCGGCAAAGGCGCGCGTCATGTCGATCAGGCGCACGTCAGATGTTCCCAACACCATCGAGGGATGAACGTTTATCGGCGTCGAGATGCCGAAACGGCGCGCCATATCGGCAATCGTCGTGGTGCCAACCTCGGCGCCGATCTGCGCCGCGACCGTATTGATCGAATAGGCAAAAGCGGTGCGCAGGGATATCTCGCCCGAGAATTTCCGCGACGAATTGCGCGGCTTCCACCCGTTGATATCGACTTCCTTGTCGACGACCATGTCGGCGGGTGTGTGACCGGCCTCGAGCGCGGCCAGATAGACGAACAATTTGAATGCCGATCCGGGCTGACGCATCGCCTGCGTCGCGCGGTTGTAAATCGACGTCACATAATCTGTCCCGCCAACCATCGCCCGCACTGCGCCATCGCGGTCGAGTGAGACGAGCGCCCCTTGCGATCCCGCCGGCGTGTTCGCGCGGATCGCGGCATCGGCGGCGCGCTGCATCGTCAGGTCCAGAGTGGTCCAGACGTCGATCGGTTCGGCGCTTTCGTCGATCAGCGTATCGAGCTGTGGCAGAGCCCAGTCGGTGAAGTAACGGACAGAGTTCTGCAGTGGCTCCGGCGCGAATTTGATCGATTGCGGCGACGCTTCGGCCATCTGTGCAGCCGTGATCAGACCTTGGTCGCGCATGACGTCCAGCACCACGCCGGCGCGTCCGACAGCGGCAGCCGCGTCTGCGGTCGGCGAATAATTGGACGGTGCCTTTACCAGGCCGGCAATAACCGCGGCCTCTCCCAGCGACAATGTGTTGGCCGGATGACCGAAGAATTTCCGGCTCGCGGCATCGACACCATAGGCGCCACCGCCAAAATAGACGCGGTTCAGGTAAAGTTCGAGCAACTGGTCCTTCGAAAATTTGCGCTCCAGCGCGAGCGACAGGATCATCTCGCGGAATTTGCGCGTCCAGGTCTTGTCATTGGTCAGAAAAACGTTGCGCGCCAGCTGTTGCGTGATTGTCGATCCGCCCTGGGTGAACCGGCCTTTCGTCCAGCGAACGTAGAACGATCGCACGATACCCAGCGGATCGACACCAATGTGGCTGCGGAAACGGCGATCCTCCACCGCAACCATCGCCGTTTTCATCGTCTTGGGCAGCTGTTCGTAGCTGAGCCATTGGCCATAGCTCGGCCCCAGCGAGACAAGCACTGTGCCGTCGGCAGCATGCACGCGGATCATTTGGCCGTTGGGCGATGACTTGAGTTCGGAATAGCTGGGCAGCGTGGAATAGGCCACCGAAACGGCCACGATGAGCACGACGAAGCCGACAAGCGCACTGACAAGGCCAACGCGGAAGACGCGGCCCGCCCAGCGTTTCCAGCCGCTCTGGCCTGATCTGTCGGAAGAGCGCGGCGCAGCCATCGGTCGCGGGTGATTAAGCGGTAATCTTCTGTGTCACAAGCAGATGCGCGTCAAACCGATTTGAAATCGAGTGCGGCACTGTTCATGCAATAGCGGAGTCCGGTCTCCGCCGGGCCATCGGGGAAGACATGGCCGAGATGCCCGTCGCACGTCGCGCAGCGCACCTCGGTGCGGACCATGCCGTGCGCAGTGTCGGTGTGTTCGGTTACAGCATCGCTGTCGGCGGGGCGGATAAAGCTGGGCCAGCCCGACCCCGAATCATATTTCGCATCGCTGGTGAACAACTCGGTGCCGCATCCGGCGCAGCGATAGGTGCCGGGCGCCTTGTTGTCGTTGTAGATGCCGGCGAATGCGCGCTCGGTGCCTCCGTTGCGGAGGACCGAATATTGTTCGGGGGTCAGGCGTTCACGCCATTCTGCGTCGGAGAGATTCATCTTGTCCATGACGCAAAGATGGCGAGCCCGATGCCCGGCTTCAATCCCCGATGCGTGTGAGCCGTGCGGCAAGAGCGGTCAGGCCGGGGAAGGCACTGATTAGCGGCATGGCAAGGCGGGCGACTTGGGGGCGTTCGGCCGAATGCCACAGGGCGCTGGCGACTGTAACAGGTCTGCGGGTCCGGTGTGCGAACGACCGTTGATAATCGGACGCGGCCTTCGCACCACCGCGCGCATAGGCATTCGCCGCCGCAATCCCGCTGGCGACGGCGATCCCGATGCCTTCGCCTGCAAGCGAGGGGATGACCGCTGCCTGATCGCCGAGGCGGAACAGGCCGGGCGCCGTCTTACCGATGCGCCATCCATAGGGAATGGCGGCAATGGCGTCAGGTGTCATGACGTCAGCAAAGGACAGCCGGTCGCCCAGTGGCGTTCCGTTGCCGATATCGCGCAGCAGTGCTTCGGGACGACCCCCGGCCTCGGCCAGCCGCGACTTGCGGACGGCAAGGCACAGATTTGCGGAACCATCCTCCTGCAGGACCAGGCCCACATAGCCGCGGTCGAAGAGGTGCAGTTCGATCGTATTTGCGATCAGCGCCATCAGGCGGGGCGCGGACGGGATGCGGATGCGCAGGCCCAGCGTCGGGTCCACATTCTCGCGCGGTCGTGCCAGCCCGCGCAGATCGTGCTTCCCGACCGCCAGAAAGACTGCGTCGCTCTCCAGCGTGGCACCATCGGCACAATGGACGTGATTTCCCGCAATCTCGCGGACGCCGACCCCGCATTCCACGTTTGCGCCAGCGCCAGCGGCAGTCGCGCGCATTTGTCCATCCAGCGCCCGTCGCGACAGGCCGATCGCGGCGTGTGGCAGTGGAGCCCGAACGACGCGGTTGCCCGCGAATATAGCAAGCGTCGTAACGGTGTGTCCCTGCGGTTCGACGCCGAGGCCTTTCAACGCACCCAGCGTTCGCCAACTCATGAACCCGCCGCAAATGGCGTCGTGGATGTCGCGGTCGCGCTCGATCAGTGTGGCACGGATGCCGTGCTGGGCAAGGGCAATGGCCGCCGCACTTCCGGCAGGACCGCCGCCGATGATCAGCGGTGGCATTCGACGCACAGTCGGAACGGAAACGCCCGGAAGACGCGCGCGCCCTCTACGTCCGCTTCGGCAAGAAGGGGGCTCCACTCCGCCGGACGATAGCTGCGTGCAATCGACAACTGTCCGTCGTGCCGGACGATCGGATGCCAACGTGCCAATGTCGCCAGAACGGGAAAGCCCAACCAGGCGAAGCCATGGCGGTGGAGATCGTTGACGAACCATCCGACGCGCGCCTCACGGTTCATGAAGCGCAGAAACCCGATCAGTTGATCGTGCGTCATGTGATGTGCGACCAGGCTCGACAGGACGATGTCCCAGCCTTCGCCTGCAAGGTCGGCGTAATCGCCGGTGCGCCATTCGATCGCCATGTCAGCGGGCGTTCGCGCCTGTGCCGCCGGTGCGCTGTTCGGGTTCAGATCGACGCCTACGAGCGTGACCATGACATTTTGCCGCTTTGCCCATCGCGCAATCGTGCGAAGCATGTCGCCGTCGCCGAATCCGACATCGAGAATCTTGAGCGGCGTTTTCTTTCGGGCGACGATCCGTTCGAGGAAAGCCAGTGTCGGTCGCCGGGCGAGCGTCACCGTGTTAACCGCCGCAAGATCGTGAACGACGGTGGCGTAGGTTTCGGCGGGCAGATCGTCCGCGTCCATCAACTCCTCGGCGATGGCGCGTGTAGCGAGCATCAGACCGTCCAACCGAACCCGAGGCCTTCGGCAGCAAGACCCGGACCAAAGGCCAGCGCTATGCCCCGTGTCGGGTGCTGCGGGGCAATCCGCTCGAGCGCAAACATCAAAGTTGCCGACGACATGTTACCGTTGTCCGCTAACACCGCGCGCGAGGCGTCCAGTGCATCGGGTGCCAAGCCAAGGCCGGTTTCGACCGCGTCGAGGATCGACCGCCCCCCGGCGTGGACGGCCCAAGCGTCGAGCTCGCCGGGGTCGCGGCCTCCCGTCATTGCGGATCGCGTGGCGGGATTGGCGAGCGCGGCGGCAATCCGCCCGGGGACTTCACCCGACAGGTGCATGGCAAAGCCGGTGTCACCGATGTCCCAGCGGATCAGGTTGCTGCTGTCGTCGATGCCGATGGCGAACGGGCTTTCGAGGGCAAGGCCAGGTCCGGCACCCTCAACGATAACGGCTGCGGCACCATCTCCGAACTGGAGCATGGCGAGTAGAGGTTCGATTTCGTTCGCGGGTTGCAGGTGGAGCGTCGACAACTCCACTGTCACGACCAGCACGCGTGCATGTGGCTCCGACCGAACGATATGACGCGCGGTCTTCAGCGCGGTTATCGCGGCGTAACAGCCCATGAAACCGATGAGGACGCGTTCGACCGAGGGTGACAAACCCAATCTCGCGCGCAGGATCTGATCGATGCCGGGCGCGACGAAGCCGGTACAGCTTGCCACCACAAGATGCGTAACGCCCTCGAGCGAAGGCAGTTTCGCAATCGCGGCCAGTGCCAGTTCCGGCGCGACCGATCCATAAAGTGTCATGCGGGCCGATGTCGGCGGCATCGACCCGCCCTCGTAAAATCCGCCCGGAGCGAGGGGCGATCCATCCGCGGCGACGCGCGGCAGGACCGACCAGCGGTGGTGGATTCCCGATCGCGCCGCCATCCGGTCGAACAGCGCAACCTGACGCGGATCGCTCAACCGACCTCTAGCCCAACCGATGAAGGCATCGTGTATATCGTGTTCGGGCACAGCCGAGGCGATCGCGGTAATGCGGGGGGAAGCGGTCACTGGCGATGCGGCATCCCAAGGCGACGCTCGATTGCGTTCTGCAACCGACAATGACTCGTTTGGCTGGTCATGGGAAGGGTAACGCGCGACACGGCAAGCTGTGCCGTCGGTCCTCGCTTTTGGCGAGGTCGGCCGGTCCGGCGCAAATGCTGACGATAGCGCCGCCATCGTCTAGCGCGCCGGACTTGGTGCGGTCGAGAAGACTCGAACTTCCACGGCCTTTCGGCCACAACGACCTCAACGTTGCGCGTCTACCAGTTCCGCCACGACCGCACAGTCATAAGCCGGCGGGCACGGCCCGTCGGCTGGTAGGCGGGCGCCACTAGCAAAGGGATGGCCGCGCTGCAATCCCACCCTGCACGCGGCGTGCAACCGGTGTTACTTGGCTGCACCGATGAATGTGAATTTCAGTTTCGCCGCATTCTTGGGCGGATTGACCGTCGCCGATTCGAACGGGATTGATCCCTTTGCGGGCAAAGTCTGCGCCGGGCGTGGGATGGTCCAGCTATAGACGACCCGACCCTGTTGGTCACGAATCTCCGCCAATATATCGAACAGCTGCTGTGCCGTGGCGCTCGGGTTGACGATACGGCCGGAGACGGGAAGCAGCACATTGCCATTAGCCTGAACCCGCGGTTCCATTGCCCGCGGCATGATAAGCAACGGCGTATCGAACTGCGCGGCTTCGATACCGAATAGCGACAACACGCGCGGTGGGCCGAACCACCACACGGCGCCACCGATGGCAGCAAGCACCAGCGCGATGCCGACGGCAATCCCGGTCCACATCTTGGCCGGGTTGCGACGCGGCCGGAACGGCTCCTCATACGCATAGGCGTCGTAATCGCCCGCGAGATTTTCCTCGCCCTGCTCCGCTTCCTCGGCGACCGGCGGAGGAGGGGGTGGCGCAGCAACAGGTGCGGCCGTCGCAACAGGCGGTGGCGTCGCGCTCGCTTCGGCACGCTCGACCAGGTCATAGGCCGGCGGATCCTGAAACCAGCTGTGCCGACACGCGGCGCAACGGACCTGGCGGCCCGTCGGGCCGACGGCACTGTCCGGGACGACGTAACGCGTCCGGCATGCTGGGCAGGAAAGGATCAAAGAAGAGCGCCGATCATAGTCATTACGAATCTAAGCACTGTTGACGTCATGCTGGCAAGGCCAGTTCCAGCGTCAATGCTTTACGAAAGCGCCCGGGCCGTGCGATTGGACCTGTAACGGGGCGAAGGGCGTTAGCGCGGAATGGCGAATATTGTTCAGTTCGACAATGTCGGTCTGCGCTATGGAACGGGCGCGGAGACGCTGTCCGACGTCAGCATGACACTGGCAAGCGGAGCTTTTTACTTTCTGACCGGCCCGTCGGGCGCCGGGAAAACGTCGCTGCTCAAGCTGCTTTATCTGGCCCAGCGGCCAAGTAGAGGCGCTATCCGCCTGTTCGGTCAGGATCTCGTCACGCTGCCGCGCAACAAGTTGCCGCCGCTGCGGCGACGCATCGGCGTCGTGTTCCAGGACTTCCGCCTGGTGCCGCACCTGACTGCGTTCGAGAATGTCGCACTGCCGCTGCGGCTCGCGGGAACCAATGAGCGCGAAATTGTTGCGCCGGTCGAGGAAATGCTCGCCTGGGTCGGCCTGTCCGATCGCGCCAATGCGCGACCGGCGACGCTTTCGGGAGGGGAGCAGCAACGTGTGGCAATCGCGCGTGCCGTCATTGGTCGTCCGGACATGCTGGTTGCCGACGAGCCGACCGGCAACGTTGATCCTGACATGGCACTGCGGCTGTTGCACCTGTTCGATGGCCTCAATCGGTTGGGGACGACAATCGTCGTGGCGACCCACGATCTGCATTTGATCGGGCGCATCCCGTCAGCGCGTATGATGCGGCTCGACAAGGGGCGTCTGTCCGATCCCACGGGCGAACTTCGCCACCCGCCCCGCAGTCCGGAGGCCGTTGCATGACTGCGGCTGCCGATGCCCAACCGCGCAAGGTGTTGCCCGAGGGGCGTTTCTCCGGCCCGATGCCATGGGTCATCGCGATCATGATTTTTCTCGCCGTGCTGGCGGCGGCGGCAGGCCTGTCGATGGGGAGGGCGACGGGCGCGATTGCCGGTGCGATTGCCGGGCGCATCACCGTGCAGATCGTCGAGGCTAACCCAGATGTGCGGACCGACAAGCGTGCACGCCTTGCCCGCGCCTTACGGACCAATGCAAACGTGACCGATGTGAGCGAAGTCGGAGATGCCGAGATGCGGAACCTGCTGGCGCCATGGCTCGGTGCCGATGGGCTTGAGGGCGGCTTGCCAGTCCCTGCACTCATCGATGCGTCGCTCAAGGATTCCTCCTCGGCAGCAATGGCATCCATTGGAGGCGTCGTGCGCGGGATCGATCCCCATGCGCGTATCGACCGCCATGCGGACTGGATGGGGCCGCTCAACGGCCTGCTCCACACGCTCAAATGGCTGGCGATTGCGCTGGTTGGCGTCACCGGCGCGGCTGCGGCTGCGGCAGTGATACTTGGGTCAAGGGCCGCGATGGATCAGCACCGTGCGACCATCGACGTCATGCACCTGATGGGCGCGACCGACGTCCAGATTTCGCGCCTGTTCGAACGCCGCGTTGCGCAGGACGCGATTTCGGGGTCGGCACTGGGTTTTGTTACAGGTATGGGCGTACTCATCATCGTCGGTCAAAGTGTGCAGGCGGTGGGTGCGGGGCTGGTGACCAATGCCACGCTCGGCTGGATCGATTGGCTACTGGTCCTCGTCATCCCCTTTGCCGGTGTCGGCCTCGCCATCCTTTCCGCGCGCATCACCGTCATGCGCGCATTGGCGCGGATCCTGTGATGCGCTGGCTGATCCGCCTGATCGCCTTCGTCCCGCTATTGTGGGCGTTGGGCTTTGCTGCGTTCGTTATTTTCCTGCCGGGGCCGGCCGACATCAACATCCGCACCGATGCCATTGTGGTGCCGACGGGTGGGCCGGGACGGATTGCACGGGGGATCGAAGTCCTTGCCGCGAAAAGGGCGACACGCATGTTCATCAGCGGTGCCGACCGCAGCACCAGCGCCGCGTCGATCGCGCGCGTGGGGTCGTTCGACAAGCGGCTGTTCGCCTGTTGCGTCGATGTCGGGCACGAGGCGAGCAACACGCGCGCCAACGCCGAAGAAACGTCCGACTGGCTAAAGGGTCGCAAGGCCAGGTCATTGCGACTGGTCACCACCGACTGGCACATGCCGCGTGCATGGTTCGAGCTGGAACGCGTCATCGGCAGCGATGTTCGCATCGTTACTGATGCGGTCGAAAGCGACGCCGACCTTAGCGTGCTGGTGCGCGAGTATAACAAATATCTGTTGCGGCGGGTGGCCGCCTTGGGGGGATTGTGAACCTCGTCCGGTCGCTGATCTACACGCTGGTATTTTATCTTGGCAGTGCGCTGTTCGTGCTGGGGACGATCGTCGCAATCCCCTTTGGCCGCAGGGCGATCCTGATGGCCCCGCGCGCTTGGTCGTATTTCCACAACTGGTGCGTCCGGTGGATCCTGAACATTCGGATCAGGATCGAGGGCACGCTGCCGCAAACTGGCGTCATAGCGGCATTCAAACACGAATCCTTTTGCGAGACGGTTGAGGTGTTGCGACTGTTCGACGCGCCCGCCGTGGTGTTCAAGGCGGAGCTGTTGCGAATCCCCTTCTGGAGCACAGCGGCTATCGCACACGGCGTAATCCCTGTTGAACGCGAAGCCGGGGCGACGGCGCTGAGGCGAATGCTCAAGGCGGCGCGCAAGGCGGTTGCCGAAGGGCGGCCGATCATTATCTTTCCCGAAGGAACACGCGTTCCGCATGGAGAGTGCCCACTGTTGCGACCGGGCATCGCGGGGCTTTACAAGTCGCTGGGCTTACCGGTCGTGCCGATTGCGCTCGATTCCGGGCGGCTGTGGCCACGACGCAGTTTCATCAAGAAATCGGGCGTGATCACGATGCGTGTCGGCGAAACGATTCCCGTCGGCCTTGGCCGTGACGAGGTCGAGGCGCGCATTCACACCGCGATCAACGCACTGAACGTCTAGGGTCTGGACCCCTTGTCAGTGGTCGCTGCGGCCGAAGTCGGGCCGTGCGTCGTCCTGCCCTTCTTCGATGATCGACCGACGGATGGTTCGCGTACGCGCGAACAGTTCGAACAGGGCATCGCCATCGTCCCAGCGGATCGCGCGCTGCAACGCGGTCAGGTCTTCGCTGAACCGCTGTAGCATCTCGAGCACGGCATCCTTGTTCGACAGGAACACGTCGCGCCACATCGTCGGGTCGGATGCGGCGATGCGCGTAAAATCGCGGAAACCGCCCGCCGAATATTTGATGACTTCGGAGCGTGTCACTGCCTCCAGGTCTGACGCGGTGCCGACGATGGTATAGGCGATCAGGTGCGGCAGATGGCTGGTGATCGCGAGTACGAGATCGTGATGCGCCGGGTCCATCATCTCGACGTTCGACCCCAGCCGTTCCCAGAAAGCCCGTACACGCTCGACCGCGGCCTCTGGCGCGCCTTCGGCGGGCGTCAGGATGCACCAGCGTTGATGGAACAGCGTCGCAAACCCCGCTTCGGGTCCGCTGCGCTCGGTGCCTGCAACCGGATGCGCCGGGACGACCACGTTGTTCGGTAGCGCCTTGGTCAGGGCATTCGCAATTGCGGCTTTCGACGATCCGACATCGCTTATGATCGCATCGGCGGGCAGATCGGCGGCAATCGATTGTGCCACCGAATCCATTGCGCCAACGGGTACGCAAAGGATGACAAAATCCGCATCGGTCACCGCAGCACCCGGCGTATCGGTCACATCGTCGCACAGGTTCAGCATCACGGCGGTTGCACGCACTTCGGCGTCGGCATCATGACCGGTCAACTGTACCGAGGGCATGTTGGCGCGCACGGCACGTGCGACCGATGATCCGATCAGGCCCAGACCGATGATGGAGACGCGCGCGAAAGGAAGCATGGTCGCCCCCGCTACCCGCGTAAGGCTTGCACTGGCAAGTCGCGCGCCTCAGGGTCTGCACTCATAATTGCCAATGTTCTGGACGGAGCGGATTTTGGTGCAGGGGAAGGAGCGAGGAGTGGAGCGGGGCTTCGTCCCCCGCGACCGACGAGCGACGTCGCCCTGCGCCAAAAGGCGCCCGCCCCTTCGGGGTTGCCCTGTGACGCCCGCCGGGCGCGTCGCGTCGCTTGCACGGGTTACAGACCCGTGCTGCGCGACACTCCTCCCCAGCGAACGTCACAGGGCAATCCAGAGCATTGGCAATTATGAGTTCAGGCCCTAACCGCGCCCGATGGACGAACGTTTCGGCCTCAATCGTCGCGTGACATTGCCCGGGCCGCTCGCGCTCGATGGCGGTGCGTCACTTGGGCCGGTCGAGATCGGCTATGAAACTTACGGCACACTGGCCGACGACGCGTCGAATGCGATCCTTATCTGCCACGCACTGACTGGCGACCATCATGTCGCGAGCGCACACCCGATCACGGGCAAGCCCGGCTGGTGGGAACGCATGGTCGGGCCGGGCAGGCCGATCGACACCGACAGGTTCTTCGTCATAGCTGCAAATGCCATCGGCGGATGCATGGGGTCATCGGGTCCGCAAACGCTCGCGCCCGATGGCGCACCCTTTGCAATGCGGTTCCCGGTCATTACGATCAGCGACATGGCGCGCAGCCAGACGATGTTGATGGATTACCTCGGCATCGACCGGCTCCATGCGGTCGTCGGCGGATCGATGGGCGGAATGCAGGCGCTCAGCTGGGCCGCGCACTTCTCAGAGCGGGTCGATGCCGCACTGATCATCGCCTCGACCGCCAAGCACAGCGCCCAGAACATCGCGTTTCACGAAGTCGGGCGCCAGGCGATCATGGCCGACCCCAACTGGCGTGGCGGCGATTATTACGCGGACGGCGTGTCGCCCGCTGCGGGTCTCGCCGTTGCGCGAATGGCGGCGCACATAACCTATCTGTCCGAAACCGGGCTGACCGAGAAGTTCGGGCGACGTCTTCAAGGGCGGGAGGCCAAGGGATTCGGCTTCGATGCGGATTTTCAGGTCGAAAGTTATCTCCGGCACCAGGGGATGAGCTTTACCGACCGGTTCGACGCCAATTCCTATCTCTATATAACGCGTGCCATCGACTATTTCGATTTGGCTGAGGAATTCGGCGGTACGTTGGCGAACGCGTTCAAGAATACGAAGACGCGCTTCTGCCTCGTCAGCTTCGACACAGACTGGCTTTATCCAACGTCCGAATCCAAATCGATTGCCCATGCCCTGAACGCAGCCGGGGCACCGGTCAGTTTCGTCGAACTGACCAGCCCTTACGGTCACGACGCGTTTTTCCTGGACGTCCCCGCGCTCGACCGCGTCGTGTCGGGTTTCCTTTGCGCGGATTGCTGAACATGGCGCTGCGCCCCGACCTTTCCGTTATCGCTGAAAGTGTGGCGCCGGGCAGCCGCGTGCTCGATGTGGGCTGCGGTGACGGTGCGCTGATGGCCGAGTTGCGCAGTCGCAAACAGGTCGATGCGCGCGGGATAGAGATCGACGGTGCCGATGTAACCCGTGCGCTCGCACGCGGGCTGTCGGTGATTCAGGGGGACGCCGACACCGACCTCACCGACTATCCCGACGCCAGCTTTGACTATGTGATTCTCAGCCAGACACTTCAGACGACGCGCCGTCCCGACCTCATCATCGACGAGCTGCTCAGGATCGGCACACGCGCGTTCGTGTCATTCCCGAATTTTGCGCAATGGCGAATCCGGCTGGCGCTGATGTTCGGCGGACGGATGCCAGTGACGAAGCAATTGCCGGATCGCTGGTATGACACGCCCAACATCCACCATGTCACGATCGACGATTTTCGTGCCCTGATCGCCGAACGCGGGATCGCCATTGAGCGTCAATGGTTTCTACGCGGCGAAAAGCGGATTTCGGAAACGGTCGCCAACCTGACGGCGGAACACGCCGTGTTCCTGTTATCGCGCAAGGCCCCGGCGTAGCAGCGCATTGGCTGCCTCGGCCACGGCATCCAGGTCCGCATCATCCGTCATGACGCCATAACGCAGGCCCAGGAACACGTTGATGCCCATGATCGCCCAGGCCTCGATCTCGCCGACGTCGTCGCGCAATTCGCCCCGCGTTACGCCGTCGCGCAGGCGCATGCCGATGCGGGATGCCGCGTTCTCGTAATGCGCGCGATAGCTGGCGGGGTCGACGAATTCGGCTTCGTCGATGATGCGGTAGAGTTCACGATGCTCACGGGCAAAGCCGGTGAAGGCGGCCAGCACTGCGCGCTCCCCGTCCAGAAAGTCCTTGGAATCGGCTATGGCGGTCGCGCCCAGCACGCCGACCTGCGCGCTCATGTCGCGGACAAGCGCACGGAACAGTGCCTCTTTTGACTCGAAGTAGGTGTAGAAACTGCCGAGCGCGACACCCGCCCGCTGTGTAATCGCCACGATCGAGGTCTCGTGAAACCCGCGCGTGCCGAATTCGATCGCGGCGGCGTCAAGAATGGCGCGCAACGTTCTGCGCCCCCGATCAGTTCGGGGCGTCTTGTCGTTCGCAACTGTTGCGTTCGTGCCACTGTCCGCAGCCAATTTCGCCATCCCCATCTCCGGAGTTGAATCCCGGTTCAACTTTCAGTATGCCTCATCCATAATGAACGCAAGACGTGTTGCATAACACGCAAAGGGAGAGAGATTGATGGGCATTCAGCAGCTTCGGGCAGCATTGTTTTCGGGCGTCGCCCTTGTGACATTCGCGGCAACACCCGCCTGGGCGCAGAATAATGCGCCGGGCGCGGACGAGGGAAGCGACATTGTCGTGACCGCGCGACGCCGCGAAGAAACCCTCATCGAAGTACCGATTTCGATCTCCGCCTATAGCGGTGCGCAGCTCGAGCGTACCGGCGCGATCGACATCACCGAAATTGCCAACACGACACCCAACGTCACGATGGAGACGTCGCGAGGCACGAATTCCACGCTGAGTGCGTTCATTCGCGGCGTTGGCCAGCAGGATCCTGTCGCCGGCTTCGAACAGGGTGTCGGCCTCTATCTCGACGACGTCTATCTCAACCGGCCACAGGCAGCGGTCCTCGACATCTATGATGTCGAACGGATCGAGGTACTGCGCGGACCACAGGGTACGCTTTATGGCCGCAACACCATCGGCGGCGCAGTGAAATATGTCACGCGGCGCATCAGCGACAAACCGTCGCTGGCGCTGCGTGCGACTTACGGCACCTATGATCAGGCCGACGGCGTGATCACCGCCAGTACGCCGGTCGGCGACGGAACGCTGCGGTTCGGCGGGTCGCTCGCGCGACTTTCGCGTGGCGGCTTCGGGCGCAATCTGACCACGGGGCTCAGCAACTACAACAAGGACATCTGGGCCGGGCGGCTTAGCGCGGAAGTGCATGCGACGGATGCGTTCTTCCGTCTGTCGGCCGACTACACCAAGGACAAGAGCAATCCGCGTGGCGGCCATCGTCTTATCACCAGCTTCGCGTCGGGCGCGCCCGTGCTCGCAAACGTCTATGACACGCGCGGCGGCCTCAACGATCCTAAGCAGCTGATCGAATCCTATGGCATTTCCCTGTTCGGAGAGGTCAAGCCGACCGACTGGCTCACGCTGCGTACCATCACCGCATGGCGCAAGGACGACACCGCAACGCCCATCGATTTCGATGCGCTTCCCGCCTCGGACGTCGACGTTCCCGGTCTCTATAATAACGAGCAATTCAGCCAGGAATTGCAGGCGCTAGTCAATATCGGACCCCTCAATGGTCTGATCGGCGGCTATTACCTCGATGCGAAAGCGGTGACTCCGTTCGAAGTGCGCCTTTACACCACGGTCGCTGGCCTTGCGGCATTTACCAATGCACGGGCAGATACAGAGACATTCGCGATTTTCGGTGACTTCACCTATGATGTCTCGCCGCAGTTGAGCGTGTCCGTAGGCGGGCGCTACACATGGGACTACCGGACCTCCAGCATCTTGCGTCAGAACTATCTTGGCGGCGGATCGACGGTGTTCGGCGGGTTGGGAATTCCGTTCGGCGCGCCCTCCACGAATTTCAACGGCAAGGGCACGTACGAAAAGTTTACGCCGCGCGCCTCGATCAGCTTCAAACCGACGCCGAACCACAATATCTATGCAAGCTATTCGCAAGGCTTCAAAGGTGGCGGTTTCGACCCGCGCGGCGTCGGTGCCAATGCGCCCGACACCAACGGCAATGGCGTACGCGACCAGAACGAGCTTGAGGCGTTTCTGGGGTTCAAACCGGAAGTCGTCGACAGCTATGAAATCGGGTACAAGGCCGCACTCTTCGACCGCCGCCTGAACATCGCAATTGCGGCATTCCGCGCCGACTATACCGACGTCCAGATCCCCGGATCGTCAGGATGTGTCGTCGGCGGAATCGCAACGTTCTGCGGCGTTGTGACCAATGCCGGGAAGGCGCGTTTCGAGGGGCTCGAACTCGAAGCGAATGCAAAGCTCGCGCGTGATTTCGCGCTGCCGGGCGATACGCTGACCTTCGGCTATTCGCTGGGCTATATCGATGCGAAATTCCTGCGTTACATCACAAATATCGCAGGTGTTCCGACCGACGTCGCCAATTTCCGTAACGTGCAGAATACTCCGAAATGGACGTTGAGCGGGTCGCTCGGCTACGACGCGCCTGTCGGCACCGGCCATGTGAATTTCAACACGACAGTGTCCTACCGCAGCAAGACTTATCAGTTCGAATTGCCCAACCCGTATATCGATCAGGAAGGCTATGCCCTTTGGGATGCAAGCCTAGTCTACCGTGCCGAGGGCGATCGCTGGACTGTCGGTGTCCATGGCAAGAACCTGCTCGACAAGCAGTACAAGACATCCGGCTACACGTTCATCAATGCCAACCCGACGACGGGTGAGCTGATCAGGAACGGCGCAGGCAATTTCACCTCGGCCCTGGGCCAGGAAGGTGTGTTGAGCGCGTTTTATGGCAACCCGCGCCAGGTGTTTGCGACGGTCGGCCTGAAGTTCTGATCAGAACAGCCCCGGCACCTCGCGTTGCGCGGTGTCGGGGATGTCGGGCGTCAGCAGTTCGCGTGGGGCTTCCGTAAAGGCCCGCGCGGACTGCGATGTTTGTCCGCCTGCCGCTATCGGCGTGCATGTGCGACCGGCGAGGAAATCGAGCGCAGCGCGCGTCGATGCCTCGGTCGTATCGCCCAGCGGTTTCGACAGGTCGTCGTTGGCGGCGCAACTGGCCGCGACCGCAGTGCGCAACCCGTCGTAATAGGCGTCCGAATTCGCCGAGTTCTTGAGTGAAAAGGCGATGACGCGCAGGCGGTCGTCGCAGGCTGACTTGTCGATCGCGATCTGGCCGACCGGTTTGCCATAAGTGTTCGTCCCGATCAGCGCGAGGCGCGACCCGTAATAGGGAACGAGGCCGTTGATGACGAGTTCGCTTGCCGACGCCGTCGCTGTCGTGCCGATAAACGCGATCCGCACCGGCGAGGTCGATTGCGGTTGGACGCTGAAGCGCTTGGTCGTGTTGTTCCCCGATTTTTCGGGGCGGTAGGTCACGACGTCGAACACGTCGGACGAAAACCGGTTGCCGCCCATCAGGTCGCCCATCAGCTCGGCTGTCGAGATCAATCCACCACCATTATAACGAAAATCAATAATAAAATCAGTGATTCCTGCCGCACGAAACTGCGCGAAGGCGTTGCGCAACTGGCTATCAGCCGTCGAAATGAAGGTCCGCAAGTTGAGGTACGCGACTCGCCGCCCGCCATCGTCGATGGTCTTCGCGCCATAACGCGTCGACACCGGCGTCAGTGAATAATCGGCCTTGCTGATCGTCAAGGTGCGATCGCCCGACGGCCCCGTCACCCTCAACACGCGCGTCGTGCCGGCAGTGGACGGCCCGAGGGCAGTCGTGACGCCGCCGGTTCCTTCGCTCGCGATGATGTCGCTGACCGCGCGCAGATTGCCGGTGCTGGTGCCGATCGACAGGATCTCGTCGCCGCGATCTATCCCTGCGGCAAGCGCCGGCGTTCCTTCGAACGCCTCAGCGATAAAGGCACGGCCCGGATTGATCTGTGTCGTCAGTCGAATGCCGAATCCCGCGCTGGACCCCGAATTATAGAATGCGTCCTCGCTGGCGATCGATGTCAGGTAGGTGAAATACCGATCTCGTCGTTGCGACCGCGCGGTCGCGGTCAGGGCATCAATATAGGTATCGACGGTCGTATAGGGCGCGGGGTCGAGGCTTGCCGGAAGCGTCTCGGGGAACAGATACCATTCGTTGAGCACGCCCTGCGCCCACAACTGCCGGTTGCGCAGCGAGCATTGATCGGTGGTGGGCGTCGTCGTTCCGCCGCCCGTGGTCGTTCCGGTCGTCGTACCGGAACCGTCACCGCCGCATGCCGTGACGAACAGGAATGAGACCAG
Organism: Sphingomonadales bacterium; assembly: GCA_040004295.1. Lineage (GTDB taxonomy): Bacteria > Pseudomonadota > Alphaproteobacteria > Sphingomonadales > Sphingomonadaceae > Sphingomonas_O. The sequence goes on from JBDUBD010000029.1 coordinate 21,426, forward strand.
CGCAATACTCCGCGCAACCCTGGCAATCATCGCGACCCTCCGATTGGCGACAGTCTAATCAGAATCGTCGCCAAGTCAGCGGATAATGATCGCCCCGACTGAATCAGGGGCGAACGGTCACGGTCATCCGGAAATCAACCGAGTTGCCGGACTCTATCTCCATAATCCCGGGCTTTTCGCGGAAATCACCGGAGAACCCCTGGGGATCGGCATATCCGGCCCATGGTTCGATGCAGAGATAGTGGGCGCCCGGCTTCGTCCAGATACCGAGCGAGGGCGTATCGGGAAATTCGATGTGGAGTTTTGGACCGCCTGGCGCACCATAGGTCAGACGACGACTGTTCAGCGCTTTCCAGATCAGCGCGTCATCGACGAATAGCGCATCCGTCACGGGCAGGTGCGCACCCTCGACTGGGGTCGGCCTCGGTTCCGGTTCGATCACGCCATCTTTCGACAGCTTCGAAAGCGCCTCGGGTTCGAGGCGCTCGAATACCACAAGATGATCGGCCCGCTCGCTCCCCGGCAGCGGCCATGCGAATGCGGGGTGGTATCCAAAGCTCGCGGGCAATGGCCGGTCACCCGGATTGCGAACCGTGACGGTCATCGCCAAGGTCATTCCATCCAGCGCGAAGTCGGCATCGAGTTCGAAAGCGAAGGGATATTGTGCCCGCGTCTGCTCACTGTCCGTCAACCGGAAGGTCGCGCGATTGACGTCATGACGGATCACCGAAAATTCGGATTTCCGCGCAAAACCGTGCTTCAGCATCGTGAACGCGCGTCCATCGAGCCGAAAAATGTCGCCGTTCAACTGCCCGACAATCGGAAAAAGCAATGGCGCACGTCCGGTCCAAAAGGCGGGATCGGCATTGGTCATATACTCACGGTCTGCCGTGTCGCGCAGCGACGACAGCTCGGCACCGAACGGATTGATCGACGCTGTCAGCCTGTCGGACGCAATGGTGAGATAGGCCGCCGCGTCGTTAGCCACGAAGGTTTGCGCCGACCTTAGCCGCCGCTGCCACGACCCTGGCAGCGATGGCGCCCAGTTCTTCTTCGGTGAAGCTCTTGTCGACCGGTTGCAGGACGATCTCGACCGCGAGCGACACCTGTCCCTCGGGTACGCCGGCGCCTGCGAAGCGATCGAACAAACGCGCTTCGACGATTGCTGCCTTGTCCGCGCTCTTCACAGCCCGCACCAGCGTATCGGCGTTCAGATCGACGGGTACGAGAAACGCAAAGTCGCGGCGCACGACTTGTAGCGGCTGTGCGACGAATGCAGGACGCATGAACCCGCCGCTGCGCCTTGCCGGAATCGCGTCGAGATCGATCTCGGCAACGACAACCGGTCCTGACAGGTCGAACGTCCGTGCGGTTGCCGGGTGCAGCGCACCGAAACGGGCGAGAATCGTTTTCGGGCCGAGGCGCAGCGTGCCCGACTGGCCGGGATGGAAGTGCGCACCGGCTTCGCCCATGACTTGCAGGTTCTCGACGGGCGCACCCGCCGCTTCGAGCAGCGCAATCGCTTCCGCCTTGGCATCGAATGCGTCGAAGGCTTGAGCTTTGCCCTTCGCCCAGCCACGCGCGGTCTGTTCACCTGCAAGTACGACTCCCACCGTCAGCCGCTCGTCTTCCGCAAGATAGCGGCGCCCAATCTCGAACAGGCGGATGCTGTCGGCACCGCGATCGGCATTGCGCCGTGCTGCAGACAGCAGCCCCGCGAGCAATGTCGGCCGCATAACCTTCATGTCTTCGGATATCGGATTTGCAAGCGTCCATGCGCCGCCGCCGAACGCTTCGGCTTCGGCCTCGGAGATGAAGCTCCAGGTGACGGCTTCGTGCAATCCGCGCGCAGCCGCGGCACGGCGGACCTTGCGTTCGACCTTTTGCATGGGCGTCGCGGTGGGCTTCGCCACGCCGTCCGCGCGGGGCAGCGGGGTCGAGACGACCTGGTCGAGGCCGGTGATGCGTACGACTTCTTCGACCAGATCGGCTGCGCCGTCGATGTCGCGGCGCCAGCTCGGCACCGTCACTGTCCAGTCGGCGCCAACCGCGAAGCCTAGCCGTGATAAAATAGCGCGCTGTTCGTCGGGGGCGACGTCGACCCCGCCCAGTCGTGCGCAGAGTGCCGGATCATAGGACAGGGTTCGGGCCTCGACCGGCGGCGTACCCGCGCGCACGATCAGCGACGGTGTGCCACCGCAATGATCGACGATCAGGCGCGTCAGGATGTCGAGCGCGTCGTCGAGGAATGTCGGATCGACACCGCGTTCGAACCGTGTGCGCGCGTCACTGGTCAGCGCAAGCGCCTGCCCCGTCTTGGCGATGCGCTCTGGCGTGAAATAGGCGACCTCGATCAACACGTTGGTTGTGTCGTCGGCAATGCCCGAATGCTCGCCGCCCATGATGCCGCCGATGTCGTGAACCTCGTTCGCATCGGCGATGACGGTCATCTCGGGCGTCAGTGCGAAGGTCTTGCCGTTGAGCGCGGTGACGGTCTCGCCCTCCCTGGCGCGGCGGGCGACGACGGGGCCGGTCAGGCGCGCAAGGTCATAAGCATGGCTCGGGCGGCCGAGATCGAACATCACGAAGTTCGTGATGTCGACCAGCGCCGAAATCGGCCGCTGCCCGATAGCCTTGAGCTTCGCCTGCATCCACGGCGGTGACACGCCATTCCTCACGCCCGCAATGCTGCGACCATAAAAGGCGGGGCAGCCCGCGGGGTCATCGGTGCGGATTTCGACGGCGCACGGTGCTTCGCCGATGACCGGATCGACACCGCCGCGATAGACTTCGGACAGCGGTTTGAGCGTGCCCTGCCCAGCCGCCGCCAGATCGCGCGCGATGCCACGTACGCCCATGCAATCCTGCCGGTTGGGGGTGATCGCAACGTCGAAGACAGCGTCGTCGAGCCCGGCCCAGGATGCGTACACTTGCCCTACTGGCGCGTCGTCGGGCAGTTCGATGATGCCGTCGTGGTCTTCGCCCAACTCCAGCTCGCGCGTCGAACACATCATGCCATTCGATTCGACACCACGAATCGCCGCGACCTTCAGAACCATGCCGTTCGACGGTACTACGGCACCGGGCGCACCGAACACGCCGACGAGGCCAGCGCGCGCATTGGGCGCGCCGCACACCACCTGCAGTGGTCCGTCACCGGCATCGACCGTCATCACCTGAAGCTTGTCGGCCTGCGGATGGGGTGCAGCGGTCAGCACCCTGGCGATGCGAAACGCCGCCAGCATTTCTGCAGGGTTCTCGATCTCCTCGACCTCAAGGCCAATCGAATTGAGCTTGTCGGCGACCTCGGTCACGCCGGCCTGCGTGTCGAGATGCTCTTTCAGCCACGACAGGGTGAACTTCATGCGCCCACTCCTCCGCTCAGCGTGGGCACGTCGAGCGCGCCGAAGCCGTAATGCCTTAACCACCGCAGATCGCCGTCGAAGAAGGCGCGCAGATCGTCCATGCCATATTTCAGCATCGCCAGCCGGTCGACACCGGTGCCGAAAGCGAAGCCCGAATATTCGTCCGGATCGATGCCGCAATTCCGCAACACGCGCGGGTGGACCATGCCGCTGCCCAGCACTTCCATCCAGCCATCAGATCCGCCGATAACACGCTTGCCGTTGACCATCGTGTACCCGACATCGACCTCGACCGAGGGCTCGGTGAACGGGAAATAGCTGGGGCGCAGGCGCAGGACGACATCGTCGCGCTCGAAAAACGCCTTGAGGAACGTCTCTAGTGTCCACTTCAGATGCCCCAGGTGAATACCCTTGTCGATGACCAGTCCTTCGATCTGGTGGAACATCGGCGTGTGCGTCGCATCCGAATCCGACCGGTAGACCCGCCCTGGCGCGATGATGCGGATCGGTGGTTTTTGTGACGTCATGGTGCGGATCTGCACAGGCGAAGTATGCGTCCGCAGCACGATGTCCGGCTTGCCGTCGATGTAGAATGTGTCGTGCATCGCGCGCGCCGGATGCGTCTCGGGAATGTTGAGCGCGGTGAAATTGTGCCAGTCGTCTTCGATCTCCGGACCGGTCGCGACGGCGAAGCCCATGTCGGCGAAGATCTCGGCGAGCTCGTCCATCACCTGGCTGACAGGATGGACCGAGCCGCGCGGGAAGGATGGTGCGGGAAGGCTCATGTCGAGCCGCTCGGTCGCGAGCCGCGCGTCGAGTGCCGCGCCTTCCAGCGCCGCCTTCTTTGCCGCGATCGCATCGGTCGCCGCGACACGCAGGCCGTTTATGCGTGGTCCCTCGTTCTGGCGCTCTTCCGGCGACATCGCGCCCAGCGTTTTCAACAGCGCGCTGATACTGCCCTGCTTGCCCAGCAATGCAATGCGCACCGCTTCGAGTGCTTCGAGGTCAGCCGCGGCGGCAATCTCGTCGTGGATTTCGTTCTCGGTCATCGTCTTGAGCCCATAAGCAAAAGGGCGCGAGCGGCAACCCGCTCACGCCCCGATGCGCATCCGTTACGAAGAAGCGTTATGCTGCCGCTGGCAGCGCGCCCTTCGCCTGCGCGATGATGGTGCTAAAAGCCACACCTTCATGCATCGAATCGGACGGCCCGCTATATATCGAGAAAGATGGCCGTGCCATCATGGAAATCCGCAAATTCCAGCACGGGCCGGCGATATCGCACCATCCCCAGCAAGGCGTTTTACTCAACGATGGGGATATTGTCTTCCCCATCGAACCGGATGGATGCGAGCTCTTTAAATGATCCTGCTCGCCCCCCATGCGCCAGTCTGGTGGCGCGACGGCACAGGCAAACCGTCGAACAATGCGACATCCGCAATTGCCAAGGAAGCGCGTGAACAGTTTGTAGCCGATTCAATTGGGATGGCATTATTTAAACCTGATTCGCTGCGCGAGAACAAATTTTTAACCGCCATCCATAAAAATCCGCTTACCGATATATTCTCCTCGCTCAACATTACCATCGAAACGGTTAAGCGCCACAGCATCGATACCGGTGCGGTACGTGTTTTCAGGAACCAGTGGCTGATGGTAACTATCTTTGGTTTGCTGATCTACA
>JBDUBD010000111.1:0-7843 GCA_040004295.1 Sphingomonadales bacterium
ATTGAATCAATCAACCCCCAATCATGCAAGCAATTTAATAGGTCCTGAGCCTAGGTGCTCACGGAGCGACCGTGTCTGCGACCGGATGTCGAACAATTCTGGCCTCCATTGTACTGCTAATGTGCTGTCTCAGGACAACGATCACTGACGTCGCATGATCCGACCACGCCGAAAATCTGCGAGAATGGCAATACATTGACTCTTTTATGCCCTTCTTAGCCCGATTTTGCGCTTTCACGGCGCATTGTCGGCCTAACAATGGGAAGATCAGAGGAGGTCGCGCAACGATGCGGCCTGATGGGGAGGGAAGAAATGCGCATGCACCTTAGGCGTCTCCGTGCGGTTCCGCACGATACATCAGTTTTAGGTGTGCTTGCGCTCACGCTCGCCCCATTGCCAGCTTGGGCGCAATCCGATCCGCCCGCGCCGCAGGTCGAAACATCGCGCGACCGCCTCGACGATATCGTCGTCACCGCGCGTAAGACCAACGAAAATGCTCAGTCGGTTCCGTTATCAGTCAATGTGGTCACCGGAGAAGCGCTTCAGAACAAGGGCGCCACTCAGTTGTCGAACCTCACGGGCACCGTATCGAACCTAATATGGGTCGATGCGGGCGGCGGCACCTTCAGCAACAAGGTGACGTTGCGCGGAATTTATTCGAACGCCACGTCGCAGGGCTTCGATCCCGGCGTCGCGATTTATTTCGACGACGTCTATATCGCAAACCAATTCGGGTTCAATTCAGCCCTGCTCGACATCGACCGCGTCGAGGTGCTTAAGGGACCGCAGGGGACTCTGTTCGGGCGCAACGCTGCGGCGGGTGCGATTTCGGTCCACACCACATCGCCTTCAACGAGCAGCTTCTCGGCTGTCGCCAGCGGCACCTATGGAAGCCAGAACCGTAAGGATGCGCGTCTCCTGATCAATCTCCCGCTTTCCGACCGCGTCGCGTTCAAGTTTTCATCGATCTACCGTGATCGCGATGGATATCAGCGCAATTCGGTGACTGGTCGCCGGGATCTCAACGATGAGCATTTCTATGGCGGACGCGCCCAATTGCTCGTCAGCGCGTCCGATCGCGTCAACTTCCTCGCGACCTTCGAATATTTCCGCAACAAGGACCATCAGGACATTTTCTCATGCGTCGCCGCTGCTGGAGCGCTCCCCTGTCCCAACGCGACGGTGGCGGGGCTGACCGACGACGTCGCGGCGGATAATGGTTCGTCGTCCGCGCGGCGGACCTGGGCGGCGTCGCTCAAGGTCGGCTGGAAGATCGCGGATGGGATCGATCTGACTTCGATCACCGCCTATCGCGACCTGACGGCGTTTCAGGACCAAGACCAAGACTATTCGTCGGTCGACTTCCTGCGAGCGGGCTATAATGTCCCTAAGGATAGCCAATTCAGTCAGGAATTGCGGCTTGCGACCGATCAGACGAAGCGCTTCCGTGCGGTCGGCGGACTCTACTACTTTCATGAAGATCGCACTACCGAAATTCCGTTCACGCTCACCAAGACCGCATTGGCCAGCTTGGGCATTCTGATCCCCGACGATGTGCTCCAGGTCACCCATTCGGAGCTGGGTACCGACAGCTACGCTGTGTTCGCGCAGGGGCAGTTCGATGTGTTGCCGAAGGTGACGCTGGAGGCGGGCGCTCGCTATACACGCGACGCGAAGCGCTTCGTGTACGCGCAGACCGAAAGCAGCAACCTGTCGGCGGTGCCGGTGCCGATCCAGCAGGCGATCTACCTCGTTCCTTTCGCGCGTAGTTCGGGCGACGCGTCGTTCGGCAAGGTGACGTACACGGCGTCCCTCAGCTGGAAGCCGACCGAGCGCGTTCTCGTCTATGGGCGCTATGCAACCGGCTTCAAGGCGGGTGGGTTCCAGGCGGCGACTAACAGCCCGAACTACAATCCGATCATCCCGTTCGGCCCCGAGAATTCGGGCTCTGTTGAGATCGGCGTAAAGACCGAGACCGCAGATCGTCGATTGCGCTTCAATGTCGCGGCTTTCTCAACCGTGTACAATGACACGCAGGTCCAGATCTCGGACGCGACCACCTTCCAGAAGATCGTCGGCAATTTCGGCAAGGCGCACGCGCAGGGCGTCGAGTTCGAACTGGCGGCGCGACCGGTGAATGGGTTGTCGATCGACGCCAGCCTCGGCCTTCAGCGCTCGACATTCGTTGAGGGGCCGTTCAAGGGCCGGAAGTTCCAGTATGTGCCCGATCGCACGATGAGCGCCACGGTGGGATATGAGCACAAACTGGGGCGCGCGTTGTCGGGATTTCTCTCGGGCACGGTTACAAGCCGGACGGCGATGAACCTGAACACCGACAGTCCCGGCGCGCCGGGCTCCGAGTTCCAGCAGTCGCCAGGTGCGACCGTCTTCAATGCGCGCATCGGCATTGAAGGACGCGACGATCGATGGGCGATCTATCTGTGGGGCAACAACCTGTCGAACGTGCGGCGGATCACCGATTTCCGCGGGCAGGGTCCGGTGCAGCCCCCCGCCTACCACCTGACAGAGCCACGAACCTACGGGCTCGAGCTCAAGGTGCGTTTATGATGCTGCGCCGGGCCTTGCTCACCGGAGCGGGGGCGTTGCTGCTGCTTTCCGCGCATGCGTCGATCGCTCAGCGTGCGGTCGACAGCGGCGATCGCCCGGTCATGGTCCGCGACGTCAACCTCATCACGATGGTAGGCAAGCCGCGAGTTGAGCGGCACCGCGACGTCACGTTCCAGGCCGGGCGCATCGTCGCGATCGCGCCAAGCGGCCGCGCGCGGCGCAGCGACGCGACGATCATTGACGGCCGCGGCAAGTATTTGATGCCCGGGCTGGCGGATATGCATGTGCATGTCGAGGATGCGACGCTGTTCGCCCGCGCGACTGGCAAGGTGCTCCCCGAGGATATGGTACGGACGGGGGACATCATGCTGCCCTATGTCGCCAACGGCGTGCTCCAAATCTTCAACCTGTCGGCTTCGCCTCCGTCGCTGCGTCAGCGGAAGGAAATCGAAAGCGGCGCGGTGCTGGGGCCACACATGGCGACGGCGGTGATGATAGACGGCAATCCGCCGCTTCGTCCCTTCCTCTCCACCGTCGCCGCGACGCCCGAACAGGGACGCCGTATCGTGCGCGAAGCGATCGCAGTCGGCTATGACGCGATTAAGATTTACTCGAACGTCGACCTCGATACCTTCCGCGCGATAGTCGACGAAGCGCGCAAATCGCATACTCCTGTACTTGGGCATTTGCCCCTCCGTCGGCAGGGGCGCACCGCTGAACTGCTGATCCCCGGCTTCTCGATGGTCGCGCACGCCGAGGAATATGGATATCAGCGCGCGACGATTTCGGTCGACGACATTCCCCAATATCTAGCGCTCGCCAAGCGGACCCATACTTGGCTGATCTCGACCGCGAGCATCGGCCGCCGGATCGTCGAGGCGACGGCAACGCCGGACAAGATCAAGACGCGATCCGAGCTGAAATATACACATCCGTTCACTGTGATGAACTGGACATACAACAACGAATATGCGCGGACGCGCGAGCGGTTGCCCAATCGTCAGCAGATGATCGGCTTCAACACCGCGTTGCTGCGCGCCTTCTTCGCGGCCGGGGTGCCGGTGGTGGCGGGGTCGGATACGCTCGTCGCGGGCGTCAGCGCGGGATTCGGGTTGCATGACGAACTCGAGGAGCTTGCCTCGATCGGCATTCCGTCCGCGCAGATCTTGGCATCGGCGACGATCTCGCCGGCGCGGTATCTCGGTCTGGAGCGGGATCGTGGGACGATCGCACGCGGTCGGCGTGCCGACATGCTACTCCTAGACGCCGATCCGCTCGCCGACGTCGCAAACACGCGCCGGATCGCGGCGGTGATACTGGGCGGCAAGGTACATACGCGCGCCGAGCTCGATGCGAGCATGGCGGCGCTCGCCGCGCGCTATGCGCAGATGAAATTCGCTCCCGTGGGTATCCAGACGGAGTATAAGTTCGGTCATGATGACGATTAGGACTTACGATTCCACCGAGCCGGGTCTGCGGTTTCGGAGGCCGGCGTGGAGGAAGTAGTGCGGGTCAAGCTGTGGCGCGAAGTCGCGGGTGTCCTTCGGCCGAAACGATTGTCCTGCGCCAGGGGGAGCGTTCAAACTCAAGGCGAGCCGATCGCCGACGGCCCGACTTCACTTGGCTCGTCACATTGAAGCGAGGTCGGCATCACGAAGGAAGGACCGCCCGGTGCAAGGCGCGAGCTTGAAACCGAGGGCTTCATTCGTTCTGCGACCTGGCTCGAACGCGGCTCATCCCACGCCAGCTAGGCGGTCCAGCCGTTCGCGGAGCTGGGGGGAAAGCGCTTCGATCCCCGCCAGCTCGCCGACCACGCGGTGCGCGATCGCGCGACGCTCGGGATCGAGATGCGGCCATACCGTCAGTGCCTTCGCGAAGCGTGCCGCAAGTCCCGAATTGTGCGGTGCGAGCGCGGCGACCATCTTGCCGACCAAGCGATATCCGGTGCCGTCGCGGCTGTGCAGCGCATGAGGATTGCGTCCGACCTGGTCGAGCAGCGCTTTGGTGCGCGGCGCGTTGGCCAGGTCGAAGTCGAACTGCTCGGCTGCCCAGGCGCATAGCGTCGCGGCGTCGTCGCTTTGGCATTGCCCGATCGATGCAAACCAGTTGTCGAGCTTGTGAGGCACATCGCGCCAACGTGCCTGCGCGACGCGTAATGCTTCGTCACGAAGATCGCCGCCCAAGTCGATCAGCGCACGCAACGTGCTCGCCGCCTCCTCCATCGGCGCGTTTGAGTCGAGTGTCGCCAGCCAGCCCGCGCTATCATCCGGGCGCGGATCGAGCGCGAGCAGGGCGCGGCATAGGCTACGCATCCGCCGCGCGCCGAAAGCGTTCGCCGCATCGCTCTCGCGGCGAAGTAGGCAATAGCGCTCGCGCAGCTGATCGCCGAAGCCGTTCACCACCGACCGGCGCAAGGCGGTGAGCGCAGCGCCGCGCCGGTCGATATGTCGCAGTGTTTCGTTATCGAGCAGCGCGTGCAGCCGTGGAAATTCGAGTATGCGGCCGATGTGCGTCTCTGCGGCAGTGCCGTCGGCGAGCAACGCATCGTAGAGGTCGTGCCAATGGTGCCACGCTGATCCTTCCTCGCCGGCTTCAGCCTCCGCGAGCGCCATTGCGACAAGTGCGCGCGAGGCCTGCCACCGACACACCGCGTCGTGATCGTGGCGCGCGAGCACCAGAAGGTCCGCCGACTCCTGGAGACGGGTCAGCCGAACCGGTGCGCTCAACCCGCGGAAAAGCGAGACGATCGGCCGCTCCGTGACGCCTTCGACCGCGACAACCTGGGACGTCTTACGGAATATCACCTGGATTTCGCCGTCGGTTACGCATTCCTCCGCCGGTGCGATTACCCTACCCTGTGCGGTGAACAGCTTCAGTCGGACCGGCATCGTCAATGGACCCGCCCCGCCCGACGCGCTCTGCGTTAGCGTCACGAGGAGCCGATTGCGATCCGCGTCCCATGCCGTTGCCGCGGTGACGTGGCATGGGCCGGCATGTTCGAACCAGCCCCGCAGAGCGCCGACCTCGCGCGCATCGTCGGGATCGAGCGTGTCGAGCAGATCCTCGACCGTGCGGGCCTCTCCGTCGAACCGGTCGAGGAATGCGCCGACGCGCTCCGCGAACACCGATGGCGAGAGCATCGTCTCGGCCATGCGCCAGATCTCGGCACCCTTTTCATAAACGGTGCGGGTGTAGAGGTTGCTCGCCACCGGCGCGGTCAGCGGCCGGGGAGCATGCGCGAGCGTCCCGTCATCCTCTGGATATTGCTGCTCCTCGAGTTTCTCTATCGCATTGATGCGCGCATCGGCCTCTCCAATCAACGCGCCCATGAACTGCTGCTCGCGCAGGACGGTCATGCCTTCCTTCAGCGTGAGTTCGCGCCATTCGCGTACGCCGACGTGGTTTCCGGTCCAGTCATGGAAGAATTCATGCGCAACGGACGAGGCGATGCGTTGGAGCTCGGCGTCGACCGATATGGCGGGATCAGTCATGAAGAATTCGGTCGAATAGAGGTTGAGCGTCGAATTCTCCATCGCGCCGCCGGGGTAACTGGGTACCACGACCATGTTGTACGTTTCGCCGTCATAGACGCGTCCATAGACGCGCTCGTCCCAGGCGAGCGCGCGCCGCATCGTCTCGAGCCCGTTGGCGCAGAATTCGATGTCGGACGACGCGTGCGCCACCAGCGCGACCGTCCGTCCCGACCGCGCGACGAAGCTGGCGCGCGCCTGTGCGAACCTTCCGGCGGCGAGCGCGAAGAGATAACTCGGCTTGGGGCGGCGATCTTCGTAGACGACGACATGGCGACCGTCGCGCAGATCGCGGCGCCCCACTCGGCGGCCATTCGAAAGCAGCGTTGGATAGAGAGCGGCATCGGCGATCATCGTGCAGCGGAACCGCGCGAACAGATCGGGCCGGTCGGGAAAATAGGCGATGCGCCGAAATCCCTCGGGCTCGCAATGCGTGATCAACGTCTCGCCGATCCGGATCAGGCCCATCATGCCCGGCGTGCCAGGAGCGTGCATGTTGACGACGGTGAGCACGCCACGTTCGGGCATGTCTGCTATCTCGATCCGGTCGTCGAGGATGTGGACCTGCTCGGGGTCGAGATCTCGGCCGTCGAGCGTGACCGAAACTAGCGTGAGCGCTTCGCCGTGCAGGACCAGCGGGCGCGAGTCGTTCGGCGCGCGGACGAAGCGTAGCCTGCAGCGTACCCGCACCGCTCGCGCGTCGAGCTCGAACCGCAGCGCGACATCGTCGAGGCGTATCGGCGGAGGGGTATAGCCCGGTCCGCTCGTCATGCCATTCGAGGCCGTGGTGAGCGCGCTTCGTCTGCGATGCGCGCATCCGCTTCCGCGACCGCACGCACGAGCAGGCGCAGGAAGAGGCCCGCCGAAGCGGAGACTGCGGCCAGCATAAGGAAGAAGGCGACTGGCGGCATCGATGACCAGAGGGTCCCCAGCGCTCCGGCGATCAGGTTGCCGCCAGATGCGGTTAGGAACCAAAGTGCTGCGCCGAGCGCGACGAAGCCCGTCGGCGCCAGGCGATTGAAGACCGCCAATGCGGCGGGCATCATATAAAGCTCGCCGACCGTGAGTATGACGAAGAACGCCACTACCCAGCCAGGATTGGTCGAAGCACCATCGAGTCGCACGACGCCCGCCAAAAAGACGAAGCCCCCGGCAAGGATCGCCGCTCCCATTGCCATGCGGGCGACGTCCGACGGCACGGATCCGCGGGCCGCCGCGCCCTTCCAGTGGAAGACCAGCAGCGGCGTGAGCAGCAGCACCATCACCGGGTTGAGCGACTGGAACCACGTCATTGGGATCGTCAGCCCGGCCAACCTGCGATCAACTCCCGTGTCGAGCCATAACGCGAGTGTGTTACCCGTCTGCTCGTTGGCTCCGCGGTATAGCATTACGCAAAGCGCGAGCACCGCCATCAGCCCGAACCGATGCCAGCCGGGCAACCCGTGCCGGGAAGACGACCTTTTCTGTTGGGGAAGCGGCGCGTCGGCAGGAAGATGCCGCGCGCCCAGCACATAAATCGCGACGCCGAGCAGCATTCCGATCCCCGCGGCGCCGAACCCCCAGTGCCAGCCGAACAGCTCGCCTAGGGTACCACAGATCAGTGGCGCGATGAGCGATCCGGTGTTCATCCCCATGTAGTAGATGTTGTACGCCCAGGTCCGGCGTGGATCGCGCGCTTCGTAGAGCGCGCCTATCTGGCTCGGCAGGCTGGGAAGGTACAGGCCGGCCCCTAGTGCGACGGCCAC
>JBDUBD010000112.1:0-7818 GCA_040004295.1 Sphingomonadales bacterium
GGGGCCTGTAGCTCAACTGGTTAGAGCTGGCCGCTCATAACGGCTAGGTTGCGGGTTCAAGTCCTGCCGGGCCCACCAGTTTTTCCGTCGATTGCGGCGGCCGCATCGGGCAGTACGAGATCGAACCGGTCGGCGCGGATTTTCAGGGCGCCTCCTGCCTGCACGGCAAGCCGCGCGACCAGGCGCAATGTGAAGCCGAGGCCCAGCAGCGGGGCGTCCGGCCAGTCACCTTCGGGACCATAGCTCGGGTCGAGCAGCGCGCGTTCGTCACGACCGGCAAGCGCCAGTGGCCGCGAAACCGAATATACCAGGCCGCGCGGTGACGGCGTAACCGCAACATCGACCACTTCCCCCGGCGTTGCCACGCCCGATGCAGCCGCCAACAGGCGCGCCATCATGCGTTCCGCGGCCGTCGGCGCCGTGGCAGCGATCGCGGGAACTACGCTCCGCGAAAGATGGAGATCGACTGCGCGGCCTGCGAGCACAGGCCGCTGTTCCATAGAAAGGCGCCGGGCAATGGCCGCGAGATCGGCGTTCTCGGCGTCCTCCACCACCAATTGCCCGGTGTCGATGCGGGCGCTGGTGTCGAGGTCGTCGACCATCGTCACCAGCCGCTCGGTATCCGCAATGATGGCGCGGGCGCGCTGGCGATAGCCGAAGGCGGCGGGGCCTAGCAGTTGCTGGTTGATCATCTGCGCAAAGCCCTGAATTGCATTCAGCGGTGTCCGCAATTCATGGACGAGCTGGCGGAGAGAATCGGGAGCAATGCCCGTCGTCGCCGATGCGCCACCCACACGCTCGCCGGGTTCGGGGCGACGCGCCGTGCCGCGATAGCCGCAGAACCGGCCGTCACGCGGATTGAACAGGGGCGCAGCAGAGATCAGCCAGTCGCCACCAGCCGGCCCCGTCCCGTCCACCAACAACCGGCCATCGCGGAACGGCGCACGGCGGCGCCATGCCCCCGCTGCCTGGCCATCAACACCTGCGCAGCCGATTTCGGCCATGGCGCCGATCGACACGCCGACCACGGCTTCACGCGGGCAACCCTCGACCCAGTCGATGGTGCCGTCGGTCATGGTTTCGAACGCGAACGCGGTTGCGACATCGCTGTCGTAGCTATCGTCGGCAGGCGCGAATTGCGGAACGCGGCGTCGGTAGGCCGCAATACGATCCACCAGATCGCGGATCTGAGTGACTGCAGGCGTGGCTGATTCGAGTGCAGCATCGCTGGCCGGGAGAGCGAGGTCACCCGGAGCGAACCGCGAAAGTAAATCGACCGCAACTGTGGGAAGATCCCGACGATTGCGCAAAATATTGCGCGACGCCGCCGGCAATGCCGGAATGGTTGCAAGCCATGCGTCATCGTCCAGATCGAGCCGGGCGAGCAACGGCGCAGCAATGCCGGGCGCGTCGGTTGCGAAAAGCATGACCACGTCGATGTCGCGCGTTCGCCCGGCCAAGCTTGCCGCCGTCATCCGACGATCGTGGGCGGGCACAATACCCCGCGCCTCGATCAGTCTTTCGACCGCCGCCAGCCGCGCCGACGACCGCAACTCGGGTCCGGCCTGCGCGAGCACGTCGACCGTCTGGCGCCAGGATGCCACCTGGGCGCCATCATCGCCCGGACGTTCGCCGAGTGCCATGGCGGTCGCGAGCATCGATTCGAAACGCGCTGACATATCCCGGTTTTTAACCCCTCCGGACCGCAGCCCGTTCTTCGCAACTTTAAGTTGAAAATCTGCCTATCGGCTTGGTGGGGGTTGGCAAGCGTCCAAAATGGCACGTCGCAACCTGGGACATGTTAACCGAACTTCGTAATATTATTATGCGGTGGTAATCTGCGGAGAAATCTTGATACACCGATTTCATGGCGCGCATTCTCGACCCGATAGATCATCAGATTTTACGTGAACTGCAGCACGACGGACGCATGACGAATGTCGAACTGGCAGCACGTGTCGGTCTGACTGCGCCGCCCTGCCTGCGCCGCGTACGCGGTCTCGAGGAAGACGGCACGATACGCGGTTATCATGCCGAACTCGATTCGGTTCGTCTGGGTTTCGGCATCACCGTGTTCGCGATGGTCAGCCTGAAAAGTCAGGCGGAGGCCGATCTTCGCGCATTCGAAACGCACGTGGCAACCCTGGATGCCGTGCGCGAATGCCATATGCTGAACGGCGAAATCGATTTCATCCTGAAGATCGTGGCGCACGACCTTCAGGAATTCCAATCGTTCCTGACGACCTACATCACGCCCGCACCCAATGTTGCGGGGGTAAAGACATCGCTGACCATACGGACATCGAAGTCAAAGCCCGGCGTACCGGTCCCCGAGCATGAGGACCGGTCGCTGTAACTATACTCAGGCAGTCGGCGGCACGTCGAGATAGAGCATCCAAAGCGCTGCGATCTCGGCGCGGGTGCCCTTGACAGCCTGAAACGCCGCACGTGCCCCTTCCTTGTCGCCCGACCGTGCCAGGGCAATTCCAAGCCGCGTGTTGGCGGCATCTGCATCGACGCCGCCTTTCTGCAACGCCAGACGATACATCGGGATCGCCTTGGCATCCTGGCCATAGCTCAGATAGCCGTCGGCAACACCCATCGCAGGACGTCCCGCAGGTGCACTGTTGGCAGCGCGTTCCGAGGCGGGAAAGCTTGCAAGATCCGCTGCAATCTTTGGCGCGGCGGCCGAACGGATTTCCGCCAGGTTCTTGCTCGTCGCCAGCTTGGCATCGGACGCGACGGCAAAATCGACGACCGCCTTTGCTTCACCCGGCAAACCACGCTCGGTGGCAATAGCTGCATAATCGTAATAGTCTCGTTCGCCCGCAATGCTCTTTGTCAAGCGCATCAGGCGGTAGACGTCGAGCGTGATCTGCGGATCGAGAGACTTGCTGTCACGGTAGAGTACGAGCGCGCTGCGCCAGTTTGTCGGCGTCGGGTAAGCCCTGACCAGCATGCTCGACCATTTCACCGACTCGGCGCCCAGCTTGGCATTGTATGCGGCAGCGAGGCCACGGTTATACCAATCCTCGGTAACCGGCTGCCCCGATGCTTTTTGAAGGACGATCGCCTCTTCGGCCATCGCAAGGCCAGCGGGATATTGCTTCTGCTTGAAATAGACATCGGCCCCCAGAATGAGCGTATCGGGCGACTTCTTTCCAAGCCGGATCGCTTCGGCGAGATAGGTCTGAGCCTTGGGATAATCTTTCGCGAAATAGGCTTCACGACCCATGTGCAAATTGAGCGCACCGGCCTGCTCGGCGGGCGCCAGCCCGCTGGCAAGCATCGCTTCGACGCCTGCTGTCATGCTCTTTTCGTCTTTGGCACCTGCTGCAGTCTGATAGCGAAACAGGCCTGCGTAATATTTGTCGGCCGGTGTCGTCGCGGCGGTTTCGACGGCGGGCAGTGCTGCGGACGCCGCAGCATAGTCTTTTGCCGTCAGTGCCTTCTGGACCGGCCCAGCCGCTGCCCGGAACTCCTTCGACAGGTTCTGAAGGGGCGATGCCGCTTCCTTTTCTTTCGCAGCGAAAGCAGGCGCGCTAACAAAACCGGTAGCGAGTGCGGCGGCAAGCGCCAGATTGGTCAGCGTTTTCACATCCATCTCCTTGAGGGCTGGCGATCTGTTCGGCGCCCCGATTAACCGTCGCGTTGGCGGCGCACAAGCCGTTCGCAACACGCCAACGCCCAACCCGCCGCTAGGTGCCATCGGATGAACGAAGCCCGAACTCGCGACACCGCAAACTCTCGCGCGTACGCGCGCACGAGACTGGTAACACAGTGCAAGGCACGTTAGGGCGATTGTAACCCAACCGTAACCCTTGAAAGCTGCGCGCCCTTATGAGCGACGAGACCATCCTCGCCGACCCGTCCGATATTTCACCGATCAATATCGTCGATGAGATGAAGTCGAGTTATCTCGACTACGCGATGTCCGTCATCGTCTCGCGCGCCCTGCCCGATGTTCGCGACGGATTGAAACCCGTCCATCGCCGTATCCTGTGGGCCAGCCAGGAAGGCGGCTTCATCGCGGGGCGCCCGTATCGCAAGTCGGCGAAGATCGTCGGCGACGTGATGGGCAATTACCACCCGCACGGCGACAGTTCGATCTATGATGCGCTTGCCCGCATGACGCAGGACTGGGCGATGCGCCTCCCGCTGGTCGACGGTCAGGGCAATTTCGGATCGATGGACCCCGATCCTCCGGCGTCGATGCGTTACACCGAAGCGCGCCTCGCTAAGGTCGCGAATTTCCTGCTCGCCGACGTCGACAAGGATACCGTCGACTTTCAACCGAACTATGACGCGCAGCGCGAGGAGCCGCAGGTTCTGCCTGCGCGCTTCCCCAACCTGCTTGTCAACGGTGCGGGTGGCATCGCCGTCGGCATGGCGACCAACATTCCGCCGCATAACCTTGGCGAAGTCATCGATGCCTGCCTTGCGTTTATGGAGAACAGCGGGCTGACGTCGGAAGAGCTGATCCAGTACGTCCCCGCTCCCGACTTCCCGACCGGCGCACTGATTCTGGGCACCGGTGGTGCCAGGTCCGCCTACACCACCGGGCGCGGATCGATTCTTACCCGGTCGCGCCACATTGTCGAGGAAGGGCGCGGCGACCGGCGTTCGATCGTCCTGACCGAAGTGCCCTACCAGACCGGCAAGAACGCCCTCGTCGAAAAGATTGCCGAAGCGGTCAAGGACAAGCGCATCGAGGGCGTCAGCGAAATCCGCGACGAATCCAACCGCGAAGGCGTCCGCATCGTCATCGATTTGAAGCGCGACGGACAGGTCGATGTCGTCCTCAACCAGCTTTGGCGCCATACGCCCGCGCAATCGAGCTTTCCGGCGAACATGCTCGCCATCCGTGGCGGCCGCCCCGAAACCTTGACCCTGCGCGACATGATCGAGGCATTCGTCAAGTTCCGCGAAGAAGTCATCACGCGGCGTTCGAAGTTCGAACTCGCGAAGGCGCGCGAGCGGGCGCACCTGTTGCTCGGCCTCGTCGTCGCAGTCGCCAACGTCGATGAAGTCGTCCGCATCATCCGCGGCTCCGCATCGCCCGCCGTTGCGCGCGAAGCCCTGTTGGCGCGCGAGTGGCCGATCGGCGAGATCGCGCCGTACATCAAGCTGGTCGAATCGATCGAACCACAGGCAGGTTCAAGCGTCTACAAGCTGTCCGAACTGCAGGTAAAGGCGATCCTCGACCTGCGCCTTGCTCGCCTGACCGCGCTCGGACGAGAGGAAATCGGGGCCGAGCTGGCGACGCTGTCGGACATCATCGCCGAACTGCTCGCGATCCTGGCCGACCGCGTGAAGCTCTATGCCGTGATGCGCGAAGAACTGGTTGCGGTACGCGAGGAATTCGCGACGCCACGCCGCAGCGAGATCACCTCCGCCGCCGACGGTATCGAGGACGAAGACCTGATCCCCCGTGAGGAGATGGTCGTGACCGTCACCATGGGCGGCTATATCAAGCGCACCCCACTCGAGGCTTTCCGCGCCCAGCGTCGCGGCGGCAAGGGCCGCGCCGGCATGGCGACCAAAGACGAGGACGCCATCACCGAATTGTTCGTGACGAGTACACACACGCCGGTGCTGTTCTTCTCGACCGCGGGCAAGGTCTACCGGATGAAGGTCTGGAAGCTGCCCGAGGGCGGCCCGGCGACGCGGGGACGGCCGATGGTCAATCTGCTGCCGCTGGGCGAAGGTGAAACCATCTCGACCGTGCTGCCACTGCCCGAGGATCAGGACAGCTGGTCCGACCTGCACGTCATGTTCGCAACCGCCAAGGGGTCGGTGCGCCGCAACTCGATGGACGCGTTCACCAATGTGCCGACTGCGGGCAAGATCGCCATGCGGTTCGAGGACGAATCCGCCGATCGCCTGATCGGCGTGGCGCTGCTGACCGAGGGTGACGACGTGTTGCTCGCGACGCGCGGCGGCAAGGCGATCCGGTTCGAAGGAACAGACGTCCGCGAGTTCCAGTCGCGCACCGCGACCGGTGTGCGCGGCATCACGCTGAAGGGCGACGACGAGGTCATCTCGCTGTCGATCCTGACGCGCAGCGGCGCAACCCAGGAGGAACGCGAGGCCTATCTCCGCGCCGCGCCGTGGAAGGACAACGACAACGCGCCGACCCTGTCCGACGACCGCATGGCCGAAATGATGGAGCGCGAGCAGTTCATCCTGACCGTCTGCACCAACGGCTATGGCAAGCGATCGTCCGCTTATGAATACCGCCGCACCAATCGCGGTGGACAGGGCATCACCAACATCGACAACCTGGCGCGCAACGGCAATGTCGTCGCGAGCTTCCCCTGCGCAAACGGACAGCAGTTGATGCTCGTCACCGACCAGGCAAAGCTCATTCGCATGACCGTCGGCGACCTGCGCGTCATCGGCCGCAACTCGGCGGGTGTGCGCCTGTTCGACGTCGCGAAGGACGAACACGTCGTCAGCGCCGCACGGATCGAAGAGACCGAGGACGAAGCCGAAGCGGTCCTGACCGACGACATCGCCCCCGAAACCGCGTACGATGATGGCGCGGTTGCGGAAGGCGAAGACAGCGCGGATGGCAGCGAAGGCTGAGGCGAATTCCGGCGCACCCGACCGTGCGCCGCGCATGTTCGCATCGCGCCTGTTGCCATTCGCCGTTGCGGGCGCTCTTTCGATCGTCGCGCTGGCGATAGCGGCGAAGACCGGAGTCGGCGCGGACGGGCAGGCGATGCTCGCCGCCCGCTACACTGCGCGGGTCAGCTTCGCTGTCTTCCTGGTCGTATACCTCGCCTCGTCGCTCTGGCGACTGCGGCGCAATGAATTGACGCGCACGATCCTGCGACGCAGGCGGCAATGGGGACTCGCCTTCGCGTTATCGCACACCATCCATCTTGCCGCGCTCGCGTGGTTCACGATCGGTTTTCAGCACGCGCCACGCATGACGACTTTGCTCGGCGGCGGGCTGGGCTATGCACTGATGTTCGCGATGGTGCTCACTTCGAACGACGCGAGCCAGCGCATGATGGGCATCTGGTGGAAACGGCTGCACACTGCCGGCATCCACTGGCTGTGGTTCATCTTCGCGTTCAGCTATCTCGGTCGCATCCTCGGCCCGCCGGACATGCGATTGCAGGGCATGATCCTTTTCCCCGTCGCCCTGGCCGCGATCGGGCTGCGTCTGGTCGCCGCGCGCCGCAGCTGACGGAACAGGGACACGCCTCTTCGCGTTGCGACGGGCAGATGCGAAAAGGAAATTTGAATGTCCCTCCCCAATAAAGCGCTGGTTCTGGTCGTCGATGGCCGCAAACTGCTGTTCCTGCGCAACCACGGCGACGCCGCACAGATCGATTTGCGGGTCGAAGCGCATGACGAACAAGAGCTGTTTAAGGACAGCGATATGAAGTCCGACTCTCCCGGTGTCGGACACCAGAGCGGTGGATACGGTCGCGCGACGATGTCCGAGACCGACTATCATCAGCAGGCGGAGGATCGCTGGGCCGTCGAAGCCGCCGATCGCCTGCGCAAGCGCGCGTTGAACGGCGATTTCGAAGCGCTTGCGATCGTCGCCCCGCCAAAGACGCTCGGCGAACTGCGCAAGCATCTGCACAAGGAAGTCGAGAAGCGGGTCGTCATCCAGTTTCCCAAGGAAATGACCGATCGGCCAATCCCCGATATCGAGGCGCTGTTCGAAAAACAGTCCGCATCGTCGGCCTGATGCTTTGATGACATTCGGGTGCGCCGATGGCAGATCACCGCGATGCTCCCGAATGTCGCCTTTAAAGTCCTGATCGCCGAGCAATGGGCAGCGTTCGAACGCGATAA
>JBDUBD010000113.1:0-7697 GCA_040004295.1 Sphingomonadales bacterium
CCGCCATCGCCGCTTCCTTGATCGCCTCGCTGTGCGTCGGGTGCGCGTGGCAGGTGTAGGCGATGTCTTCGCTGGTCGCACCGAATTCCATGGCCTGTGCCACCTGCGCGATCATCGTTCCGGCGGGGACCGCGATCATCCATGCGCCCAGCACACGGTCGGTTTTTGCATCCGCGATCACTTTCACGAACCCATCCGGTTCGTGGTTGGTCTTGGCGCGGCTGTTGCCGGCCATCGGGAACTTGCCGACCTTCACCTCACCGCGTTCCTTGGCGGTTTCCTCGGTCAGGCCGACACCCGCGATTTCGGGCCAAGTATAGACGACGCTGGGGATGACGTCGTGGTTCACGATGCCGGTCAGGCCCGCGATGTTCTCCGCGACCGCGATACCCTCGTCCTCGGCCTTGTGCGCGAGCATGGGGCCGGGAACGACGTCGCCGATTGCCCAGACGCCGGGAACGCTGGTGCGGAACTCGTGATCGATCTCGATCTGGCCGCGCGCGTTGGGGGTGAGGCCGATTTTGTCGAGCGCCAGGCCGTCGGTGTTGGGCTTGCGGCCGATGGAGACGAGGACGCAATCGGCCTCGATCGTTTCCGCCGTGCCACCGGCTGCGGGTTCGACGGTCAGGGTCGCGGTTGAACCTTTGACCGTGACGCCGGTGACCTTGGTGGACAGCTTGAACTCGATGCCCTGTTTCTTGAAGATCTTGTTGGCTTCCTTGCGGATTTCGCCATCGAAGCCGGGCAGGATCTGGTCGAGGAATTCGACGCAGGTCACTTTCGCGCCCAGGCGGCGCCACACGCTGCCGAGTTCGAGGCCGATCACGCCGCCGCCGATGACGACCATGTGCGCGGGTACTTTCGCCAGTTCAAGCGCGCCGGTGCTGTCGACCACGATCTGTTTCGCGTTGTCGACCTCGACGCCCGGAAGCGGGGTGACGCTCGATCCGGTCGCGATGACGATGTCCTTCGCGGTGTAGGTCGCCGCTTGCCCTGAGCCTGTCGAAGGGGCGACTTGCACTGTGTGCGCGTCGGCGAAGGCGCCACGGCCCTTCAGCCATTCGACCTTGTTCTTCTTGAACAGGAACGCGATGCCGCCGGTCAGGCCCTTCACCGCGTCGAGGCGCTGCGCGTGCATCGCGGGCAGGTCGAGTTCAGGCTTCACCTTGATGCCGAGCTTGGCGAAGGTGCCGTTGGCAGCGGCATCGAAATATTCCGACGCGTGCAGCATCGCCTTCGACGGGATGCAGCCGAGGTTGAGGCAGGTGCCGCCCAGCGTCTCGCGGCTCTCCACGCACGCGGTGCGCAGGCCCAGCTGCGCCGCGCGGATCGCGGCGACATACCCGCCCGGGCCGCTGCCGATGACGATGACGTCGAAGTCGTATTGTGCTGCGTCGGCCATGTGGAACTCCGTTAACGCTATGCGGATCAGATAGGGATTACAGGTCGATCAGCAACCGCGTGGGGTCTTCGATGGCTTCCTTGACGGTTTTCAGGAAGGTCACGGCCTCGCGCCCGTCGATCAGGCGGTGGTCGTAGCTGAGCGCGAGATACATCATCGGGCGGATGACGATCTGGCCGTCGCGGACGACGGGGCGGTCCTCGATGCGGTGGAGACCCAGCACTGCCGACTGCGGCGGATTGATGATCGGCGTCGACATCAGCCCGCCGAAAACCCCGCCGTTGCTGATCGTGAAGGTGCCCCCGGCCATGTCCGCCATCGTCAGCGTCCCGGCCTTCGCCTTCGCGCCAAGCTCGCCGATCGCCTTTTCGATCTCGGCGAACGACATCTTGTCGGCGTTGCGAACGACCGGAACGACCAGCCCGTTGGGTGCGCTGACCGCGACCGAGACGTCGAGGTAATTGTGATAGACGATCTCGTCGCCTTCGATCTGGGCGTTGACCGACGGAATGTCATGCGCGGCGAGGACGACAGCTTTGGTGAAAAAGCTCATCAGGCCGAGGCGGACGCCGTGCTTCTTTTCGAACAGATCCTTGTAGCGTGACCGCGCGGCCATGACTTCGGTCATGTCGCAATCGTTGAAGGTGGTCAGCAACGCGGCGGTGTTCTGCGCATCCTTCAGGCGCTTTGCGACCGTCTGGCGCAGGCGCGTCATGCGGATACGTTCCTCGCTTCGCTCGCCGACGGGTACAGTTGTGGCCACAGGCGTGGATGCTTCCGCGGGTGCGGCAGGCACCGGTGCAGGTGCGCCGAGCACGTCTTCCTTGGTCAGGCGACCGTCCTTGCCGGTGCCCTTGATCGAGGATGGGTCGACGCCCTTTTCGAGGACGAGGCGACGGACCGACGGCGAGAGCGTGGGCGCCACGCCGTCCTGCGCGGGGGCGGTGGTTGCGGCGGGCGCTGGCGTGGCGGTAAGCGCTGGCGCGGCTGGGGCAAGGGCCGCCGCACCCGATCCGGCTTCGATCGACGCGATCACCGCGCCCACATTGACGTTATCGCCGACCTTCGCGAGCTGCGCGCCCATCACGCCCGCGACCGGGGACGGAACCTCGATCGACACCTTATCGGTTTCCAGGCTGGCGATCGGCTCGTCTGCCTTCACGGCGTCGCCCGGCTTTTTCAGCCACTCGCCCAGCGTTGCTTCGGTGATCGATTCGCCCAGCACGGGCACTTTGACTTCGGTGCTCATCTCTTAACCCTTGCGCTGACGGCGGATTTCATCGCGGACATTTTGCCCCAGTGCATCGGCAACAAGGGCGGCCTGTTCGGCCTGGTGACGTTTGGCGAGACCGGTCGCGGGCGATGCCGATGCCTTGCGGCCCGCATAGCGCGCACGGTTCGGCGTGACCTTGGCCTCGATCAGGCATTCCTCGATGAACGGCTCAACGAAGAACCACGCGCCGTTGTTCTTCGGCTCTTCCTGCGCCCAGACGACCTCTTCGAGTTTGGGCATGCGCTTCAGGCGCTCGACCAGAGGCTCACCGGGGAAGGGGTAAAGCTGTTCGATGCGGACGATCGCCGTGTCCTTCAGCTCCGCCGCGTCGCGGGCATCCATCAGGTCGTACGACACCTTGCCGCTGCACAGCACCAGCCGCTTCACGTCCTTGTCCTCCGGCGCGTCGGGGTCCGACAGGATACGCATGAAATGCGACGCGCCCATGAAATCTGGCGCCTTCGACACCGCGCGCTTGTGTCGCAGCAGCGATTTCGGCGTCATGATGATCAGTGGCTTGCGGAACGACCGGTGCATCTGGCGGCGTAGCGCGTGGTAATAGTTCGCGGGCGTCGTGATGTTTGCGACCTGCATATTGTCCTCGGCGCACAATTGCAGATAGCGTTCGAGGCGTGCCGATGAGTGTTCCGGCCCCTGGCCCTCGAACCCGTGCGGCAACAGCATGACGAGGCCGTTCGCGCGCAGCCATTTCGCCTCACCCGATGCGACAAACTGGTCGATCATCACCTGTGCGCCATTGGCGAAGTCGCCGAACTGCGCTTCCCACAAGACCAAAGTTTTGGGGTCGGCGCCGGCATAACCGTACTCGAAGCCCAGCACACCGAATTCGCTCAGCGTCGAATCGAGCACTTCGAACCGGCCATGCCGGACGGTCGAAAGCGGGATGTATTTATGCTCGTCGGTCTGATCGACCCATACCGAGTGACGCTGGCTGAACGTGCCGCGACCCGAATCCTGCCCCGACAGGCGGACGCCATAGCCCTCCGACAGCAGCGATCCGAATGCGAGCGCTTCGCCGGTCGCCCAGTCGAAATTTTCTCCGCTCGTAAACATCGCGCGCTTGGCATCAAGGACGCGGTTGAGCGTCGGATGGATGGTCAGGCTTTCGGGAACAGTGGTCAGTGTACGGGAAAGCCCCTCGAACAGCTTCTTTTCGATGCCTGTTTCGACGTTGCGTCGTGCGCCCTCGGCATCGGTCGGCTTGTGTAGCCCCGCCCAACGACCGCCGAACCAGTCGGCCTGGTTCGCTTTGTAACCCGGTGCGGCGGCGAACTCACCCTCCAGCATGGTGTTGAACCGCTCCGCGTGTTCGGCGGCCCAGTCCTTCGCGATCACGCCTTCCTCAACCAGGCGCGTCGCATAGACATCGCTCACGCCCGGATGCGTCTTGATCGTCTTGTACATCAGCGGCTGGGTGAACATCGGTTCGTCACCCTCGTTGTGGCCGAAGCGGCGATAGCACCACATGTCGATCACGATGTCTCGGTGGAAGCGCTGGCGGAATTCGATCGCCATCTTGCAGGCGAATGTCACCGCTTCGGGATCGTCGCCGTTGACGTGGAAGATCGGCGCCTGGACGCCCTTGGCGACATCGGAAGGGTAAGGTGACGAGCGCGCGAATTGAGGGCTAGTTGTGAAACCGATCTGGTTATTAATGATGAAGTGAATACAACCACCTGTATTATACCCACGCACACCGGAAAAGCCGAGGCACTCCCAGATAACGCCCTGCCCGGCAAATGCGGCGTCGCCGTGAAGCAGCACAGGCAGAACCTGGATATGGTCCTCCAGGTCATTACGGTCGGTCTGGATCGCGCGCGTCTTGCCCAGCACGACCGGGTCGGCGGCTTCGAGATGGCTGGGGTTCGGGACCAGCGACATATGGACCTGAATGCCGTCGAACTCGCGGTCGGTGCTGGTGCCGAGATGGTATTTCACGTCGCCCGAACCGCCAACGTCGTCGGGGCTGGCGCTGCCACCGGAAAACTCGTGGAAAATGACGCGATATGGTTTGGCCATCACGTTCGCGAGCATGTTCAGGCGACCGCGGTGCGCCATACCGTATACGATCTCGCGCACACCGAACTGGCCGCCGTATTTGATGATCGATTCCATCGCGGGGATCATTGCTTCGCCGCCGTCGAGACCGAAGCGCTTGGTGCCGACGTATTTCTTGCCGAGAAAGCGTTCCCACTGCTCGGCTTCGATCACCTTGGCGAGGATCGCGGTCTTCCCTTCGGGGCTGAAGGTAATCGCCTTGTCGCGGCCCTCCATGCGCTCCTGCAGGAAGCGGCGTTCCTCGACATCGCCGATGTGCATATATTCGAGGCCGACGTTGCCGCAATAATTGGCGCGCAGGATGTCGACGATTTCGCGGAATGTTGCCCGCTCAAGGCCCAGCATCCCGCCGAGATAGACCTTCCGGTCGAGATCGGCATCCGCGACATCGAAGAAATCGGTACGCAGGTCGGCGGGAAGCTGGCGGTTGGACAGGCCGAGCGGGTCGAGGTTGGCAGCCAGGTGACCGCGCACCCGGTAGGTGCGGATGATCAGCATCGCCTTGATCGCGTCGGCGGCGGCCTGTTCGACTTCGGCAGTCGACAGAGTGTTGCCCGCCTTTGCCGCCGCCGCCTTCACCGCAACCGCCATCTGCGTCGGGTCGAGCGCTGTCGTCAGGTCGTCGCTGTCGAGCGGCGGCCAGTTGGGCCGGGCCCATGACGGGCCAGCCTCATGCTCGGCAGTGAAGTTCTGGTTCTCGATACCCATAATCACTTCTCCAATCCTCACCTTGAGGTGAGGTGGCGGCGAAGCCGACGGAGCGGTGCAAATAAACGCCGTGGTAACGGCGTGCGCGCTTCCGCGCGCGTTATCTGCACCTCGCCACCATGCTGCGCATGGTCCCCCTCGCCTCAAGGCGAGGAGTAAAAATCATCCGTTCAACACCGCCTTCAACGTCACGCCTAGTTCAGACGGTGACGGCGAAACGCGGATACCCGCCGCCTCCATCGCCGCGATCTTGGACCCTGCATCGCCCTTGCCGCCCGAAACAATGGCGCCGGCATGGCCCATGCGGCGGCCCGGAGGGGCGGTGAGGCCAGCAATGAACCCTGCCATCGGTTTTTTGCGGCCGCGCTTGGCTTCGTCGATCAGGAACTGTGCCGCCTGCTCCTCGGCGTCGCCGCCGATTTCGCCGATCATGATGATCGACTTGGTGGCGTCATCCGCCAGGAACAGCTCCAGCGCGTCGATGAAATTGGTGCCGTTGACCGGATCGCCGCCGATGCCGACAGCCGTCGTCTGACCCAGACCCTCGGCCGTCGTCTGGAACACCGCTTCATAGGTCAGCGTACCGGAACGGCTGACCACACCGACGCTGCCCTTAGAAAAGATGCTGCCGGGCATGATGCCGATCTTGCACTCGCCGGGCGTCAGCACGCCGGGGCAGTTCGGGCCGATCAGCCGCGACTTGCTGCCCGATAGCGACCGCTTCACCTTGACCATGTCGAGCACCGGAATGCCCTCCGTAATGCACACGATCAGCGGGACTTCGGCGTCGATCGCTTCCAGGATGGAATCCGCAGCGAAGGGAGGCGGCACATACACGACCGATGCAGTGGCGCCGGTTGCGGCCACGGCCTCATGCACCGTGTTGAAGTTCGGCAGGCCGATGTGCGTCGTGCCGCCCTTGCCAGGCGTCACGCCGCCAACCATCTGTGTGCCGTACGCCAGCGCCTGTTCGGTGTGGAACGTGCCGGTGTTGCCAGTCATCCCTTGCGTGATGACCTTGGTATTCTTGTCGACGAGGATGCTCATTTACTATGTCTCCGACGCAAGCCGCGTCCCAAAAGATGTCCAGAAATCGGCAGTACAACCAGAAGTATCAATTCGAAATCGAACGGCATGTATAAGGCGCCTGCCATCAATATGATGTACATTAACCCGATCACGTAGAGGGCAGCGATGACGCATCCCCCTCGGACGCTGACGCGCGCCGTCCAATAGGCAATTAGCGCCAATACGATATGCAGCCGAAGCCCGTCCCACGGGACGCGGCAAAACATGGATGTGTATGGCTTTTCGCATGTCCATCCATAGTGTCCGCGTTCGGCGAGAGTGATCACGCGCAGAACGATGAATACCATAACCACTTCGGCGATCCGCCAGCCAATCGCGCGCAATGCTTCGAACCGGCGTGTCGGATCGCGAAGGATCAAGCGAGGCTACCATCAATTCCCTTGCAGGCGACCAGCAGTTCCTTGACCGCGTCGACCGACACAGCGAGGTTTGCCTTGGCTTCGTCGTTCAGCTTGATTTCGACGACCTTCTCGACACCGCCGGCACCAATCACGACGGGGACACCGACGTAAAGGTTATCGACGCCGTACTGGCCGGTCAGGTGAACAGCCGCGGGCAGGACGCGCTTCTGGTCGTAGAGATAGGCCTCTGCCATCGCGATGCCGCTGGTCGCGGGCGCATAGAAGGCGGAGCCAGTCTTGAGCAGCGCAACGATCTCACCACCGCCTGCGCGGGTGCGCGCGACGATCGCGTCGATGCGCTCCTGGGTCGAAAAGCCCATCTCGATCAGGTCGGGGACAGGGATGCCGCTGACGGTCGAATATTCGATGACCGGGACCATCGTGTCACCGTGGCCACCGAGCACGAAGCTGGTGACGTCCTTGACCGAAACCTTGAACTCGTCGGCAAGGAAGTGGCTGAAGCGCGCCGAATCGAGCACGCCCGCCATGCCGACGACCTTGTGGTGCGGCAGGCCGGAGAATTCGCGCAGTGCCCAGACCATCGCGTCGAGCGGGTTGGTGATGCAGATGACGAATGCGCCGGGCGCGTTGGCGGCGATGCCCTCGCCGACAGCCTTCATCACCTTCAGGTTGATGCCGAGCAGATCGTCGCGGCTCATGCCTGGCT
Source organism: Sphingomonadales bacterium (assembly GCA_040004295.1). Lineage (GTDB taxonomy): Bacteria > Pseudomonadota > Alphaproteobacteria > Sphingomonadales > Sphingomonadaceae > Sphingomonas_O. The sequence continues at coordinate 7,620 of JBDUBD010000113.1, forward strand.
TGCGCGCGATGCCGGCGGTGACGATGATCACGTCTGCGCCCGCGATATCGGCATAGTCGTTCGAGCCGGTAATGCTGG
>JBDUBD010000114.1:0-7675 GCA_040004295.1 Sphingomonadales bacterium
GGGAATGACGGGTTGAGAGATATTCCCCAACGCGCGCCTTTTGCCGATCATTCATGGCCAGCCCGGTCTTGCTTCGCCGCCAAATTACATCGTCAACGACCCTCGCCCATTCGTGCGTGACCATCCAATCGATTTCTCGGGCCGTCAGTCCACCACCGAAATCTTCGCCCATGTCTTCGGCGGAATGAACGTCTGCCAACACTTCCTCAAGCATCGTCCCGTAGGCACGTGCCATGCGATAGGCGTTGGTCCCATCGAGAAACGGCCAGCGAACGCGGACGTACTCATCAAGGAACGTCCAAAAGCCGACTGTATCGGGCCAGTCCCAGAATCGATCGACGTCCCCGCCCGGAAAACGCGCATTGCGACTGGCTGTCGAGGGATGCCCGAGCTTGCCGAGCGCCTCTTCCGCCAGGTGTCGCGCTGTCGTGATCTTGCCGCCGAAGACGCTGAGCAAGGGCGGACCGTTTTCGTCCAGTTCGAGCACGTAATCGCGCGTCACTGCTTTCGCTTCGCTCGCGCCGTCGTCGTATAGCGGGCGCACACCCGAATAGGTGCGGACGACATCGTCGGGGCCAACCTGCCGCTTGAAATAATGGTTCACCGCCGCGCACAGATAGTCGATCTCTTCGCCTGTAATCGTTGCGTCCTCCGGCTTTTCGACCGGGATGTCGGTCGTGCCGATCAAAGTCGTGTCGTTGGTATAGGCGATCGCGAACACGATCCGCTTGTCCGGCTGTTGCAGCATATAGGCCTGATCGCCGTCGAACAGTTTTGGCACGACGATATGGCTGCCCTTGATCAGCCGCACACCGCTGCGCGCGTTCGCGTCGGTCAGCGCCAGCGCTTCGGCGACCCATGGCCCCGCCGCATTGACCATTTTCTTCGCAGTGACCGTCCGTCCGTCGGACAGTGTCGCCAGCCATTCGTCGCCGTCGCGCCGTGCCGACACCATCGCGGTGCGCGTCACAATCTCTGCGCCGTGACGTTGCGCGTCAAGGGCGTTGAGGACGACCAGCCGTGCATCATCGACCCACGCGTCCGAATAGACGAAACCTTTGCCTGGGCGTTTCAGCGGCGCGAGATAGGTCGTGTCGCTTTTCTTCAGCGACCGCGAGCGGGGCAGGGTGATCCGTCCGCCTATGGTATCGTAAAGCAGCAATCCGAGCCGCACGAGCCACCACGGACGTACTGCATTTTCGTGCGGCAGGACGAAGTGCAACGGATAGATCAGGTGCGGTGCCGCACGCAGCAGGCGCTCCCGCTCTTTCAACGCCTCACGCACCAGCCCGAATTCATAATATTCGAGGTAGCGTAGCCCGCCGTGAATCAGCTTGGTCGATGCCGAAGAGGTGTGAGAGGCAAGGTCGTCCTTCTCGACAAGCATCACCGACAGACCGTTCAGCGCGGCTTCGCGCGCAATCGCGGTGCCGTTGATGCCGCCGCCGATGATGAGAAAATCGTAGGTCACAAGTTCTCTGCTAGCGTTGTCATGCAGCCAAGTCATCCTCTGCCTTCGGGACTGTCCTACACCCTCTCACTGGTGCAAAGGGGGTGACATGCCAATCACAAATCCCTCGCGACCGTTTGTCCGTCAAGCACCGTTCTTCGCCAAAAAAATGGACATTGGACCGTGTCAACTTCGCAGGTCGATGCCGGGATCGGGCGCATGAAGCGCGATAAGGGCATGCCGACCCGCGATCAGATTCTCGACTTCATCACAACGTCTGACGTGCCTGCGGGCAAACGCGAGATCGCCAAGGCGTTCGGCCTCCATGCGCAGGACAAGATCGCGCTCAAGGCATTGCTCAAGGACATGGCCGACGAGGGGCTGATCGACAGCGCCCCCGGTCGCGCGTTCCACAAGATGGGTGGTGTGCCTAAGGTTACGGTTATGCGCGTTGTCGATATCGACGGCGACAACGTGATCGCCACGCCCGAAAACTGGCAGGCAGAGGGTGTGCCGCCACCTCGTCTGCGCGTCATCGAGCGTGGCAAAGGCTCGGCGATGGGGGTCGGCGACCGCTTTCTCGGGCGTACCGAGGAACGCGGCGCGGGCCATATCGTCCACCCGATGAAGAAACTCGCGCGCGGTGAGGAGATGCTGCTCGGCGTCGTGCGCCGCGAGGGTGACAGGCATTTCCTGAAGCCCGTCTACAAGCGTGAACGCCGCGACACGATGATCGCCGATCTTGGCGATGCGCAGGATGGCGATCTGGTCCTCGCCGAGAAGTCGGGCCGCCCGCCGCGTATCGTCGCGCGGGTGACCCAGGTATTGGGTGACCCGTTCGCGCCGCGCGCGTTCAGTCTCATCGCGATTCACAAGCACGGCATCCCCGACCGGTTTAACGACGAGACAATTGCCGAGGCGCACAAGGTTGCGAAGACACCTCTGGGGGATCGCGAAGACCTCCGCCACCTGCCTATTGTCGCAATCGATCCCGCCGACGCGCGCGACCATGACGATGCGGTCTGGGCGGCACCCAATGATGCCGGCGGCTATGACGCGATCGTCGCCATCGCCGATGTGTCGTTCTACGTCCGCCACGGATCGCAGCTCGACCGTGAGGCAAAGAAGCGCGGCAACAGCGTCTATTTCCCCGACTGCGTCGTGCCGATGCTACCTGAAGAACTCTCGGCTGACATCTGTTCGCTGAAGGAAGGGCAGGACCGCGCGGCGCTCGTCTGTCACATGACGATCGACGGCAAGGGTAGGGTCACCGACTGGCGCTTTACCCGTGCGGTCATCCGCGTCGCCACGAACATCGCCTATGAGGATGCGCAAGACATCGCGGATCACCGCTTCCCTGATCTTGTCGAAGGTGTGTCCTTCTTTGACGGCAAGGGAAAAGGGCAGGGCTTCGACAAGCTCAGCCAAACGGAGATTATTGACGCTCTCCGCCACCTCTGGGCGGCATGGGCACTCCTCGCCAAGGCCCGCGATGCCCGGGAGCCGCTCAATCTCGACCTTCCCGAACGCCGCGTCGTGCTCGACGAGGCAGGCCGGATCGTCAGCGTCGCCGTGCGTGAGCGGCTCGATGCGCACCGGCTGATCGAGGATTTCATGATCGCGGCCAACGTCGCCGCCGCCAAGGCGCTCGAGGCGAAGAAATCGCCTGTCATGTACCGCGTCCACGAAGTGCCGGGCCGCGAAAAGCTCGTCGCGCTCAAGGACTATCTGAAAACCTTCGATGTTGAATTCGCGCTGGGACAGGTCATCACGCCCGCGACCTTCAACCGGCTCATCGCGTTGACCGCAGATACCGAGCACAAGGCGCAGGTGATGGAGCAAATCCTCCGCACCCAGACCCAGGCTTATTACGGGCCGCAGAACGCGGGGCATTTCGGCCTGTCGCTGGGGAGTTACGCGCATTTCACCTCGCCGATCCGCCGTTACGCCGACCTGATCGTGCACCGCGCATTGGTGCGGTCGTTCGGCTTGGGGGAAGGCGGCCTCACCGACGACGAGGCGTCGCGCATGTCAGTGCTGGGCGAGGCGATCAGCCAGGCCGAACGCCGCGCGATGGAGGCCGAGCGCGAGACGGTCGATCGTTATATCGCCGCCTTCCTGTCGACCCGCGTTGGCGAAGTTCTGGACACGCGCATCACCGGCGTCGCAAGCTTCGGGTTTTTCGCAACGGTCGAGGGGATCGGCGGCGATGGGTTGGTGCCCGTCTCCACCCTAGGTGACGATTATTACCGCTTCGACGAGGGTGCGCGGACGCTGACCGGCGATGCGACGGGTACGGTCTATGCCGCCGGACAGACAATGCAGCTGCGCCTTGCCGAGGCCAGTCCGATCAGTGGCGCACTGCGGTTTGAACTTGTCGAAGGTGGATCGAGCGGGAATATGCGTCCGCACCGCTCGCAGAAACCGCTAATGGGCCGGAGGGGGCGTCCGTCGAACATCCGGCACAACGGGAAGCGCAGATAGCTGTCGCCCCGGCGGAGGCCGGGGCCGTTATCAACGGCATAGTTTACCGCGCGCGGCCCCGGCCTTCGCCGGGGCGACGTATCAGCCCTCGCGCGCGAACGTCAGCCCCGCGTATTTTTCCAGCCGCTCTATCAACGGCCGGCCCATGATCGCCCCCGGCGTCCAGATGCCACCCTGCGCGTCGGTTTCGGCCAGCAGCATTGCCGCTTCGGAGATCATCTTCGACGTCGATCCATAGCCCGGGTCGCGGTCGCCCTTGACGACGGCCTTGCGCGTCTTGCCGTCCGGCCCCTCGGCAATGAACACGATCTCGTAGAACCCGTTCTCGCGTTCGTCCTTCGATGGGCCTTCGCCCGGTTTCGGACCCTTGTCGCTCGACATCGGGTTGAACTTGGCGATGGCCTCTGCCGCCGCCTTGCCCGCGTCGCCAAGCGTCGTGAACAGCATCTCGTCATATTTGAAATCGGTGCCGTAAGGGTGACCGAGCAGCGCATTGGTGCGGTGGACGTTCTTGGTGTTGATCGGTGCCATGATGAAGGGTGCCGCCCACATGCCGGTCGCGCTGTCATATTCGGGGATCAGGCCCATCGGTTGCGACGGCCCCTCGAACCCCGGCGTCAGCGCGAACGGGTTCTTGAGCAGGCCGATGATCGACATATCTTTGGCCGCCGCTGCCATCGTCGCCTTCAGGCTGGCCGCAGTGCCGCCCGAAAACGTCCCCTGCATCTTGCGGACGCGGCATTTGATGCGCGCGGCGGGCGCACCGGCTTCGGCCTTCACGATGTCCTGAAGGTAAAGCACGCCGAGGTCGAACGGGATCGAGTCGAACCCGCAACTGAACACGATCCGCGCGCCGCTCGCCCTGGCGGTGTCGGCATGAGCATCGATCATGTGACGCATCCACGCCGGTTCGCCGCAGAGATCGACATAGTCGGTGCCGCTATTGGCGCAGGCAGCGACCAGTTCGTTGCCGTAAAGCTGGTACGGGCCGACAGTCGTCAACACTACTTTCGTGCGCGCGACCATCGCAGCGAGGCTACCCTCGTCGGCAGCGTCTGCCACGACCAGCGGCGTATCGGCAGGCGCGCCGATCAGATCGCGGACCTCGGCGAGCTTGTCGGTACTGCGTCCGGCCATAGCCCATTTCGCGCCGCGCGCATTGGCGATCAGATATTCGGCGACCAGCCGTCCCGTGAAACCCGTCGCACCATAGACGACAACATCGAATTCCTTGCTCACCGACACTCTCCCAGTTCTGTTTGCGGTTGGATGCCCGGATCGGTGGCGATGTTCAATCGAAGCCCGAAAAACCGTCCTTCATGTTCGTGCAATCTTTTCACTTCACAAAAGTGTCGTATCTATGTCATCAAAGTGTCACCAAAAGAATTGGAAGGGATGTCTGACATGAAAAAACTTGCTATTTCATTGCTTGTCGTAACGCTGCTGCCGGTGTCGGCAGTGGCGAACCCTGTGGATAACTATGCCGTTAACGCAATAAATGCCGCAAAATACGATGCGGCGACCGCGCAACTCGAAACGCATGTGCGCGCTGACCCGGCCGATGAAACGGCGTGGCTAAACCTTGCCCTGGCCTATCGCCATACCGGTCGAACGGTTAAGGCCATCGCCGCTTATCGGCGCGTCATGACGCTGGAAAACGCTTTGCTCGACACGGCGTCGGGGAACGCGATCTGGTCGCATGATGTGGCGCGGCGCTTCCTGGCCAGCGACCAGCAGATTACGTCGCGCTAAGGCGTTAAAGTCGGGGCAGTGTAACGCCGCGCTGCCCCATGTATTTGCCGGCTCGGTCCGCATAGCTGACTTCGCACGGCTCGTTCCCCTTGAGGAAGAGGAACTGGCACGCGCCTTCGTTGGCGTAGATTTTTGCAGGAAGCGGTGTGGTGTTCGAGAATTCGAGCGTGACGTGCCCCTCCCAGCCGGGCTCCAGCGGCGTGACGTTCACGATGATCCCGCACCGGGCATAGGTCGATTTGCCGAGGCAGATCACGAGTACGTCTTTGGGCACGCGGAAATATTCGATCGTGCGGGCCAGGGCAAAGCTGTTCGGCGGGATGACGCAGCAGTTGGTCTTGCGGTCGACAAAGCTGTTCGACGCGAAGTCCTTTGGATCGACGATCACGCTGTCGATATTGGTGAAAATCTTGAACTCGTCGGCGACGCGCGCGTCGTATCCGTATGACGATAGCCCATAGCTGATGCAGCCGTCGCGGCGCTGCGCCTCGACAAACGGTTCGATCATGCCGTGCGCCTCGGCCTGTTCGCGAATCCAGCGGTCGGATTGAATGGTCATGACGGTCGCCTAGCGAAACCATCGGCGCGGCTCCAGCATCATGTTGAGGCTGTTTCTGTCGGTGCCGTTAACCATCGATTGCGCAAGACGGTCGGCGATGGGATGATGCGCGGCGATGATCCTGCGGACGATCGCGATTTGGCTGCTGCTGGCGCTGTGCGGATCGGCGGCATTTGTACAGGGTTTGCCCGACAATGCGCCGATGCACGCCGTGGCGGCAGCGTTGCGCCCCGGACAGTTTCGCTGGTCCACAGGAGACGTCGGAGGGCGGCCCGATGTGGTGGTCAGCCTGGTGCTTCAGCGGGTCTATGTTTACCGCACTGGTGCACTGGTCGGTGTCGCCGCAGTGTCTACGGGAAGGCTGGGTAAGACGACACCCAGCGGGGAATTCAGCATATTGCAAAAGGCCCGCTGGCACCGGTCGAACCTGTACAGCAACGCGCCGATGCCATTCATGCAGCGCCTGACATGGGACGGGATCGCGCTCCACGCGGGGCATAATCCCGGCTATCCTGCCTCGCATGGCTGCATCCGGTTGCCGCCCGCGTTTGCGCGTGACCTGTTCACCATCGTACCCATCGGCGCGCGGGTGACGATTACCGATTATCCTGCGGAATTGCCTGTTCGCCTGGAGGTCGAGGATTTCGGGATAGGCCTTGGCGAACCACGGCTCGAATACGCGCCCGACGCGTTCTTTTGACGATGCTCTACAGGCTGTCCGGGCCGAACGCCTGTGGCAGCAGCGCCGACAGGGTCGTCGTCTCGACCGCAGGGCCGCTCCCCGCTGTGCAATGAACGATTAGGTCGCGTCCGCCGAGCGATGCTGCTTCGTTCAATATCTGGCGGCACCGACCGCAGGGATAGACAGGGACGTCGCTCGCCAGCGCCGTGACCGCAACTTCGACGACCTCCGCCAATCGTCCCTCGTTCGCGACCTTCGCGATCGCGACCGTTTCCGCGCACAGCGACAGGCCATAGCTTGCGTTCTCGACATTCGCGCCGGTCACGATGCTGCCATCGGACATACGCAGCGCCGCGCCGACCCGGAATTTCGAATAGGGCGCATAGGCTCTGGTGGCGGCGTCGCGGGCGGCGGCGATCAGGTCGTCGGGTTTCATGCTACCCCTTGATATGCAGTACGCAGATTAGCGTGAAAAGCCGCCGCGCGGTGTCGAAATCGAGATCGACCTTTCCGTCGAGCGCGGTTTTCAGCAGCTCGGCTGCGTCGTTGTGGACGGCGCGGCGCGCCATGTCGATCGTCTCGATCTGCTGTGGCGTCGATGTCTTTACCGCCTGGAAATAACTGTCGCATATCGCGAAATAGTCGCGGATCGGGCGGCGGAACCGCGCCATGCCCAGGATGTGCGTTTCCAGCGGATCGCCATTTTTCCGCACGATATCAATGGCCAGTCGCCCCTCCTGCACGCTGA
>JBDUBD010000115.1:0-7611 GCA_040004295.1 Sphingomonadales bacterium
GAGGGTCGGCGGTTCGAGCCCGTCAGCGCCCACCATTCCGCACCGACCGGCGTGACTGGCGTTTTCAGCGCAATGCGACTATGCGCGCGCCTCCCATGGCAACAACACTTCCCACCCCGCCGAAAGTCGGCATGGTTTCGCTCGGCTGTCCCAAGGCGCTGGTCGATAGCGAACGCATCCTGACCAAGCTGCGCGCCGACGGCTATGGCCTGTCGCCCGATTATGCGGGGGCGGACGTTGTGCTGGTCAACACCTGCGGCTTTCTTGATTCGGCGAAGGAGGAAAGTCTGGAGGCGATCGGTGAGGCGATTGCCGAGAACGGGCGCGTCATCGTGACCGGGTGCATGGGCAACGAGGCCGATGTCATCCGCGCCCGCTTTCCGCAGGTTCTCGCGATCAGCGGGCCACACCAGTACGAAGCCGTGGTGGGCGCTGTGCATGATGCCGCGCCGATGCCGAAGAACGCGTTTCTCAACCTAGTTCCCGACAGCGGACTGAAGTTGACGCCGCGGCACTACAGTTATTTGAAAATTTCCGAGGGCTGCAACCACCGCTGCGCCTTCTGTATCATCCCCAGCATCCGGGGTGATCTGGTTTCGCGGCGCCCCGATGCGATCCTGCGCGAGGCTGAAAAGCTGGTAGCCGCGGGGACGCGCGAGTTGCTGGTGATATCCCAGGACACCTCGGCCTATGGTGTCGATATCCGCCACCAGCCGCGTGAATGGCATGGCCGCGAAGTCCGCGCGCACATGACCGACCTTGCGCGCGAACTGGGCAGTCTCGGCGCATGGGTGCGGTTGCATTATGTCTATCCCTATCCGCACGTCGACCAGGTCATTCCGCTGATGGCCGAGGGGCTGGTCACGCCGTACCTCGACATTCCGTTCCAGCATGCCAGCCCCGCAGTGCTGAAGCGCATGAAGCGCCCCGCGAACGAGGCCAAGGTGCTGGAGCGCATCAAGGGCTGGCGGGCGATCGCACCCGACATCGCGATCCGCTCGACGTTTGTCGTCGGCTTTCCCGGCGAGACCGAGGATGATTTCGCGTATCTGATGGACTGGCTGGAGGAAGCGCAACTCGACCGCGTTGGCGCGTTCCGCTTCGAGCCGGTCGAGGGTGCGGCGGCGAATGCGCTGCCGGATCCCGTGCCGGAAGCGATCAAGGAAGAGCGTTATGCGCGCCTGATGGAACTGACCGCGCGCATCAGTGCCGAAAAGCTCGCGGCAAAGGTCGGTCGTACGCTCGATGTCATCATCGACGAAGTCGATGACGAGGGCGGCGCGACGGGGCGGTCACAGGCGGATGCGCCGGAGATCGACGGTTCGGTCTTCCTGCGTGATGCGCAAGGTTTGGTACAGGGCGACATCGTACCGGTGACGATCGAGGACGCCGACGACCATGATCTGTTCGGCGCGCCTGTCCGGACAACGCGCTAGAGCGAACCGACGCGACCGTTTCGGCCGCGTCGGTCCTGTCGCGTGTCAGGCGAACGACACCGTAACGCGGCGGCGGCGCATGGCAGCGCCGACCACGCCGAAACCCGCGAGCATCATCGCCCAGGTTGCCGGTTCGGGCACCCCGCCATTGTTGGAGACGTCGAAGGTGAAGTCGTCGTAGCCGAGGCCGGCGGGGTCGGTCGTCGTGATCTCGATCCGCGTGATTGCGCCGTAGCTTGCGAGATTAACGTTATAGGGTGTCAGGAAAACATTATCGCCAAAGATGTTGGTCGTGCCCAGCAAAGTCGCCCCGTTGTATACAGAGACAACGCCGTTGATGCCGGATACATTGTCGCCAACCGCCGTGAAGCTGAGGTTGGTAACGGCGCTCGCAAAGGCGACGAACACGGGATCGGTGCAGTTGATGGAACCGCCTCGGCCCGAACAGATGAAGTTCGGCGTGCTACTGCCCAGGCTTTGTGAAGTGATCAGGACTTGCGAACCCGCGATCGACGAGAACGTAGCGGGCGCAAACTGGTTGGTAACGACGGCGCCGTTTGCCAGGCTGTCGAAGTTGATGACGGTTGCCGACGCGGGAATGGATAACGCCGCAGCAGCAAGAATCGCGATATGTTTGAACATTGGAAGCCCCTCAAAAAAACCGGTAAAGTTTCGAAAAGGCCGCGACCGTGGCTCTGGTTAATAAAGGCTTACACTTTTTCGTGGGCGATGGATAAGCTTTTTAATGGACCGGGAGAGGCTTAGCAAAAAATGATACAGAAAATCAGCGTTCCGAAATCTGCCATTGCCGATGCGCGGGTGGATGAAGTTGCCTCTCCCGCGCTTAGACCCGGTCAGGCGCTGCTCGCGGTCGAGCAGTTCGCGATCACAGCAAATAATGTCACGTACGCCGCCATCGGGGAGGCGTTCGGATATTGGGATTTTTTCCCGGCGGGTGAAACGGGGCGGGGCATTGTCCCCGTTTGGGGGCAGGCGCGGGTGATCGACGCGGGAGATACCGGATTGACGGTGGGTGAGGCGGTCTACGGCTATCTGCCGATGGCGACGCACCTGATTGTCGAGCCTGTGAAGATCGGTGCCAGCGGCTTTACCGATGGTGCGGCGCACCGCGCGGCGCGGGCGGCGGTGTATAACCAGTACCGCCGGCTGGATGCCGATCCGGGGCATGTGTCGGGCGGCGAAGACGTGCGCGCGGTGTTCGAGCCGTTGTTCATGACATCCTTTTTGATCGAGGCGATGTTCCGGCGCGAAGGATGGTTCGGCGCGGGGCGCCTGATCGTGACCAGCGCATCGTCGAAAACCGCGATGGCACTCGCCCATGTCGCGCGCGCGGCGTCGCCGCAGGTCGAGCGGATCGGGCTGACGTCGGCGCGCAATATCGCCTTCGTCGAGAAGACGGGGCTGTACGACCGGGTGCTGGGCTATGACGAACTGGGCGAACTCGGCGCAGGGGAGGCGGTGTCGGTCGATTTCGCGGGGAATGGTGCGACGCTGGCGGCGCTGCACACGGCGATGGGTAACGATCTGAAATACTCGTGCCTGGTCGGGGTTACCGACTGGCAGAACCGCGGCGGTTTCGGCGCGCGCGATGTCGCGGGGCCAAAGCCGATCCTGTTCTTCGCGCCCGACCATGTCGCGACGACGGTCGCCGAACTGGGGCCGGGCGGATTTCAGGTTGCGGTCGCGGAGGCATGGCGGGCGTTTGCGGCGGATGCGGCGAAGCTCGTGAAGATCGCAACAATTGTCGGACTGGCCGATGCCGTGCCAGCGTGGCGCGCCGCCGTGGCGGGAGAGGCATCGCCCGATATCGCGACGGTCGTGCGGGTCTAGACCTGGCACGGCGTGGGCAAAAGCCCACGCCGTCGGTCGCTGCTTTTGGCAGCGCCGGCCGGGCGCACCTGAAGCCGCGATTTAGCTTGCGCTAAATCATTGGCCGGCACGCCTTACCGGCACTTCACCTGTGCCTGGTTCTGTTCGACCGCACGTCCGGCGAGGCCGCCGAGCGCCGCGCCCAGCAGGGTGCCGACGGTGCGCGAGCGGCCGCCGTCGATGACGTTGCCGAGGATGCCGCCGCCCGCCGCGCCCAGGATCAGGCCGGTCGTGCCGTCGCTGCGCTTGCAGTAATAGCGACCGTCGTTGCCGCGATAAACGCGGTCGTCGGCGGCCAGGGTGCGCTCCTGATAGCGCGGATCTTCACGGTAGTAGCGCGAGGGGTCGTAGCCGTTCTCGTAACGCTCGTCGTTGTTGTATGCAGCGCCGCCGCCCTGATACCCCTGATCGCGATAGCCGCCGCCGCGCAGCGAGCGATAGCGATCGAGCTCGGCACGGAAATCGGCCATGGCGCGATCCATCCGGTCCTGGGCGGCCTGAAGCCGGGCATCGTCGGCGCGCGATTGCGCCATGGCGGGGGTGGCAGTGGCGAGGCCGGCGGTTGTGCCGGCCAGGGCCAGTATCAGGGCTAGTCTGCGCATCGTTTCTCTCCTGTTGCGTCGATAGGTGCAACCGGTAACGCATGGCGGGCGTGAATGGTGCCTGAAGAACGCGACCGCACGGATTTCCTGCAGGTCGGTTCGGATGGGCAACAAGGCGCTTGCCGCCTTCCCACGACCGCCCGGGACGCCCGTCCAATCGCGGGACTTTAACCGATAATCTTCACCGTAGACAGATTCGGGGCGACACCCTAGGGGCGCTGGCAAGGGGTTGCGAGTATTGCAAGTTCTTCAAAAAACAGGGATTTTTTCATGGTATCGACGGTCACGAAGGCGCTGCTCGGCGCAACACTCTCGCTCGCGGTTGCGGCGCCCGCATCGGCCTCGACGCTGCTGATCATCAATGACTCCGCGAACCGTCTGGTCTCGTACAACACGGTCACCAACGCATTCACCGATATCGGCGCGCTGGGCACCGACCCCTCGTTCGGCGACCTCGCCTATGACGGCACCAACCTGTGGATGGTCGGCGGCCGCAGCAACAATGCGCTGTACAAGGTCAACACGACGACGGGCGCGGCGACGCTGGTCGGCAGCCACGGCGTCACCGACCTGTTCGGCCTGGCGTATAATTCGGCGAACGACACGCTGTACGCCACGCAGTTTTCGGGCGGCACCGGCGTCTACACGCTCAACAAGACGACGGGCGCGGCAACGCTGCTGACCAACGGCGGCCCCGGCATCGGCGGCCTGACCTATCGCGCCGACACCAACCAGATCGTCGGCACGCAGGACGGGCAGGGCGATTTCTACACGATCAACGCGGCGACCGGCGCAAAGACGCTGCTCAACGGCGGATCGGGCAGCACCAACGACGACGATCTCGCCTTTGACGCATCGACCAATTCCTATTGGCTGGGCGATTACAGCGGCAACCTGTACCAGTATAACGCGACGACCTTCTCGCGCACGCTGGTCGCCAACAGCGGCTTTTCGATGGACGGCCTCGTCGTCCTCGGCGCCACCAACGGCGCGGTGCCCGAGCCCGCAACCTGGGCGATGATGATCGGCGGCTTCGGCGCGATCGGCGGCGCAGCCCGCTATCGCCGCCGCAAGGTCGCCGTCAGCTTCGCCTGATAACTTCACGGGGGTGAAGAAAGGCCCGTCGGAGCAATCCGGCGGGCTTTTTTGTTTTGCGTGCGGGGCGTGACGGGGGTGCGGGGCGGCGTTAGGGTCGGGCGCGGATGGGGGGTTCGAATGCCGTTATTACCGGATGTGTTACAGGAAATCGTTGCCGAACTTGCCACGCGCCCCGGGCATGAAAAGGTCCGAAGCCTGCTCTACAAGCTGTTGACCGACGGCCTCGGTGCAAGCTCGCGCGACGTCACCTTCGAACACCAGACGTTCGAGATCCGGGGGCGGATCGACGCCCTGCTCGGTCGCACAGTCATCGAGGTAAAGTCGGATTTGCGCCGCGAAACCTTCGACAAGCAACTTGCGAGCTACCTCAAGGATCGGCGCAATCTGACCGGCAGTAACTTTGTCGGTATCGTCACGGACGGCGCGACATTCTCGGTCCACGAACTCGGCGACGACGACGAAACGCTGGTCGAACTGGGCGCACATTCGCCCAATCCCGACGATCCTGGCCGCCTGCTCAGCTGGCTCGAAAGCGTCGTGGCGCTGCAGGACCGGTTGCTCCCCGACATTCCGCGCATCCGGATAGAACTGGGCCGTGAGTCGGTCCTCTATCGGCGCGCCATGCGCGAACTGCGCACCTTGTGGGAGCGGTTGGCGGACCATCCCGAAGTCGCGCTGAAGCGGCAATTATGGGACCGGCTGCTGCGCGTTGCCTATGGCACAGAAATCGACGCACCCGAGCTGTTCTTTCAGCACACCTATCTCGTCATTCTTGCCAAGGCCGTCGCCACCGCCGCACTGACTCAAGGCTTACCGGCAACCGGCAAGGATTTGCTCGACGGCGCGCCCTTCCGCGATCTGGGTATTTTAACGCAGTCGAGGCGGACTTCTTCGACTGGGTGCTATGCGACGAAACCCATGGCGATGCGCTGGTGCTGCAAATCGCACGGCAGGCGCAACGCTTCGATCTAGACGCCATCGACGTGGACGTGTTGAAGGGGCTGTACGAAAGCCTGATCGACCCGGCCCAGCGTCACGATCTCGGCGAATATTACACGCCCGACTGGCTGGCGTCGCGGATCGTTGCCGAGGCGATCGACGCGCCGCTTACCCAGCGTGTGATCGACCCGGCCTGTGGATCGGGAACGTTCCTGTTCCATGCGCTTCGTCGCCTCACTGCCGCTGCCGAAGCCCAAAGTATGGACCCGGCGGCTATTGTCGAACTCGCAGGCGGGAAAGTGTCGGGGATTGATGTCCATCCGGTCGCCGTCATATTCGCCCGCGCCACATGGCTACTCGCGCTTGCGCCGGTCTTTGCAAAGGGTCGTCCGCAATCGGTGTCGGTGCCTGTCTACCTCGGTGACGCGCTCCAATGGAACACCAAGGAGCTGATGACGAAGAGTGAGCTCGAAATCCTCGTGCCGCCGGCAAAGCCGACCGATGATCCGACGGTACTTCGCTTCCCCGAGGACATTATCGACAAGCCGCAATTATTCGATGAGACACTCGACGCGATGCTGCGATTTGCGCAAGGGTCGCAACCGTCGAAGGCAATTGCCGACTGGATGCGCGCGCATGAGGTGCCGGGCGATCCGAAGATGCTGACCGACACCTATGACAAGCTGGTCAAGCTGAATGATGAGGGACGTAACCACATCTGGGGCTATGTCGCGCGCAATTTGTCGCGCCCGATCTGGCTTGCGACCGAGAACCAGAAGGCCGATGTCGTTATCGGCAACCCGCCATGGGTGCGCTATTCGGCACTGTCGAAGGTCAATCAGGAACGGCTGAAGGCAGAGGCGACGCGTGCCAACGTGTGGGTCGGCGGCAAGGCGGCGACGGCGAACGACCTGTGCGCCTATTTCTTCGCGCGTGCGGTCGATCTCTACATGAAGCGCGACGGAAAAATCGCGTTCGTGCTGCCCTATGCGGCCATGAGCCGCGACCCGTATGCAAAGTTTCGCAAGGGCGATTTCCAGCGCGGGGCGGCCACGGTATCGGTCCGGTTTACGGGCGCGTGGACGTTCCCGTCGGATGTGCAGCCGCTGTTCCCGGTGCCGTCATGCGTCCTGTTCGCGCGTGGCGAACGTCTGCCGCGCCCCTTACCGAAAACCGTTACGCGCTATTCGGGGCAATTGCCGACGCGCGATGCCTCGCCCGAAATAGCGACGAAGCATCTGACCGAAGTCGAAGAGGCATGGCCCGCCGATACCGGTGTTTCGGCGTCGCCCTATCGCGAGAAGTTCCGGCAGGGCGCGACTTTGGTGCCGCGACGGCTGGTGATCGTCGAGCGGCTGGCAAGCAAAGGCCGGCTGGGCGACAACGCGCTTGCCCCGCGCGTGAAGGGGCGGACGTCGAGCCAGGACAAGGCGCCGTGGAAGTTCATCGACCCGCTCGAAGGACCGGTCGAGGCCGAATATCTCCGACCCGTTTATCTCGGTGAATCTATCGCACCCTATCGTGTGCTGGGCCACGTGACGGGCGTCATCCCATGGGATCCGGCTAAAAACGAGGTCATGGACAAGGCTGGGGCCTACAGCATCGGCAAGCAAAGGCTCGGCGAGTGGTTAAGCAAGGCCGAAGCT
>JBDUBD010000116.1:0-7534 GCA_040004295.1 Sphingomonadales bacterium
GCCACACCGGTTCATCGTCAATCCGATCCACCAGATACCGGGACTAAACAACTAGATCGGTTCTGTTAAAAAGACATGGCAGGGTTCCGTCCGCGTAAATGCACCGCCTGTTAAGCGATTATCCCTTAGGCGGCGCAGAGCAGCCCCACCTGCGCCGGTTTGAGGTGAAGATCGACCCTGATGGGGCTTTGTCAGATCTGCGTGGCAGGTCGGGCAGGGGCCTGATACCACTCCGCAATGAGCCGCAAATCTCGAGCAAAGCCACCGAGCCCGTTCAAAGGCTTTAACCCGTCTCCTGAGATCATCCGCCTCGTCGTTCTGATGTACGTCCGCTTTCCGCTGTCCTTGCGCAATGTTGAAGACCTGCTGTTCGAGCGTGGCATCGACGTTTGTCACGAAACAGTACGCTTCTGGTGGAACCGGTTCGGGCCGTTGTTTGCCGGCCGGGTTCGTGACCGGCGGGTCGGCCAGATGCGGGGTTTTCGGCACTGGCGCTGGCACCTTGATGAGATGTTCGTGAAGATCAACGGCCAGACTCATTATCTCTGGCGGGCTGTCGACCACGAGGGTGAAATACTCGAGAGCTACGTAACCAGAACCCGCGACAAGAAGGTCGCACTGACCTTCATGAAGAAGGCGCTGAAGCGCCATGGATCTCCAGCGGCGATCGTCACCGACGGCCTCAAATCCTACCAGGCAGCGATGCGCGATCTGGGGGTAATCGAGAAGCAGGAAATTGGTCGACACGAAAACAATCGGGTGGAGAACAGTCACCTTCCCATGCGCAGGCGGGAGAGGGCGATGCAGCGATTTCGACGAATGAAGTCTTTACAGAAGTTCGCTTCGGTCCATGCCAATCTCCACAATCACTTCGCCTCCGAGCGCCATCTCGTTGATCGCAAGACCTTCAAAAAGCGCCGCGCAGCGGCCCTTGCAGAATGACGCCAGATCGCCAGCTAACCGGCCAACATCAAAGACCGAGCTCCATCGTGTGGAGACGAGTTCGCATTAGGCCGACAGCGCCATTATTGTAGCACTGGCAATCGGGTCGGGGTAGGGCATAGCCACACGTGCCTCGTGATTGCCAAATATCGCGCTGCTCTGAGGGCGGCCGTGAGTGCAAGGGGAAGGGTGATTATGGCGAAGATGACTCAGCGTGATCCGGGCTCGTTCGATTTCAAATGCATCTGGCCCGGTCGTCCCGAGACGGCGATCTACCCAACCCCTGCCCTGGATGGCCCGTTATGACCTTCTCATGGCTCGATACCACGGTGCTCGTCGTGTACGCGGTCGGGATCTTCGCACTGGCGCAATGGGTGTCGCGCGGTGGAAGCGCGGCAGCTGGGACGAAAAGCACTTCCGACTATTTCCTGGCGTCCAAGGCGCTCCCCTGGTGGGCAATCGGCGCGTCATTAATCGCTGCCAATATCTCCGCAGAGCAAATCGTCGGCGCCTCGGGGTCGGGTTATGCGATTGGTCTGGCGATCGCATCCTACGAATGGATGGCCGCGTTGACGCTTCTGATCGTCGGCAAGTTCTTCCTGCCAATTTTCCTGCGCAACCAGATCTATACGATGCCGCAGTTTCTGGAACTTCGCTACGGCCCCTCGATCCGTACGTTGATGGCTGTCTTCTGGCTAGGGCTATACGTCTTCGTGAACCTGACCAGCATCATCTGGCTCGGATCGATCGCAGTCACTCAAGTGATGGGCGTAAATCAGACAGGCGCGCTCGTAGCCCTGGGAATTTTTGCGCTCTTGTACCAACTCAAGGGCGGGTTGAAGGCGGTAGCGCTGACTGACATTGTTCAGGTAACTTTGCTGGTAATTGGCGGACTGCTGGTATCCGGCCTGACGTTGAACGAGATCGGCGGTGGGCGTGGGATTCTGGCGGGGTTCGCCACGCTTCAGGCTCGCATACCGGATCATTTTCACATGATTCTGTCCCGTGACAATCTATTCTACAAGGATTTGCCTGGAATCTCGGTTTTGATCGGTGGTATGTGGATCGCGAACCTCAGCTATTGGGGGTTTAACCAATATATCATTCAGCGCGCACTCGCTGCGAAGGACCTGCGCGAGGCGCAGCGCGGAATCGTATTTGCCGCTTTTCTAAAGCTCCTGATGCCGGTCGTTATCGTGCTGCCAGGAATTGCGGCTGTTGTGCTCGCACCCGATCTCGCAAAACCGGATCAGGCGTATCCCACAATGATGCGACTGTTGCCGCCCGGCATTCTGGGTCTGGTTTTCGCCGCGCTGGTCGCCGCGATTGTTGCCTCAACCGCCTCCAAGATTAATTCTATCGCGACGATCTTCACACTGGATTTGTACGCCAAGTTGCGGCGGTTCCCCAACGACGTCGAGGGCGTCGCCGCTTCGGCAGGACGCGAGCAGCATCTTGTGCGTGTTGGACGGATTGCCGCGGCGGTGTCGATCGGTCTGGCAATGCTGACCGCGCAGCCGCTGCTCGGCAAATCGGACCAGGCTTTCCAATATATCCAGGAATATACCGGGTTCTTTACGCCGGGTATCACCGTGATCTTCCTGCTCGGGTTGTTCTGGAAACGTGCAAGCGAAGCTGGGGCACTCACTGCAGCGCTCGCTTCGTTTGTGCTTTCGATTGCGTTCAAGGCATGGCTGCCGGACTTGCCATTCATGGACAGGATGTTGGTCGTATTTGTCGCCTGCATGATCCTGGCCATTGTCGTCTCACTGCTGCATCCCGCGCCAACGGCGCGTAACGTGATCGTAACGGCCGATGTCGATTACCGTACTTCGACGGGGTTCAACGTTGCAGCTTTGGGAGTGGCAGCAATCCTTGTCGCGCTCTACGCAACCTGGTGGTGATGACCGTTGAGTTCGATCCGGGCCGAGACCCACACCGCCGCCGCAATCTTTTGACCGGCGAATGGGTTCTCGTCTCCCCCCATCGCGCTCAACGACCGTGGCAGGGCCAAGAAGCCAAACCAGCGCCTCGCCTTTCAGCACGATACGATCCGGCGTGTTATCTATGCCCCGGCAATGTCCGCGCGAGCGGCAATCGCAATCCCGTTTACGAGGGCACGTTCGTTTTTCCCAACGACTATGCCGCGTTGTTTCCCGGCACGCCCGATCCATCTGGCAAGGATGATCTCTTTGTCACAGCGCCGGCGCGAGGCGAGGCGCGAGTTGTGTGCTTCTCGCCCGACCATGGCTGCACGCTACCGGAACTCGGTGAAGCCGAGGTGCGGCGGGTCGTAGAAACATGGTGTGTAGAGGCCGAAGAGCTTGGCCGACGTTATGCCTATGTGCAGGTATTCGAGAATAAGGGTGAGATGATGGGTTGTTCCAACCCTCATCCTCACGGGCAGATTTGGGCGAGCGCGCACGTCCCGCAGGAGGTCGCCACAGAAGACGAACATCAGCGCAACTGGTTCGAGGCACACGGCAGCGTGTTGCTGGACGACATCATTGCGCGCGACGCGGCAGAAGGTCTGCGCGTTGTCGAGGCTAATGCGCACTGGATGGCAATTGTGCCGTGGTGGGCGGCATGGCCGTTCGAGACGATGGTTATCGCGCGCGAACCGGTTGTTCGTTTACCCGACCTTGGCGGCGCGGCGCGCGATGATCTTGCTGCTCTGCTTAAACGCCTCACCGCTCGCTACGACAATCTGTTCGGAACGAGCTTTCCTTATTCGATGGGCTGGCACCAGGCACCAGGCACCGCCGAGCGCCCCGAGACTTGGCGGTTGCATGCGCATTTCTACCCGCCACTGCTGCGCTCGGCGACTGTCCGCAAATTCATGGTCGGCTACGAGATGTTGGCGGAGGCGCAACGCGATATTACTCCGGAACAAGCCGCCGAACGTCTGCGGAACGCCTCGCCTATCCTCGAAGCACGATCATGACTGGCGATCTCGGCACACGCCTCAAGACGGGATTCGCGGCCGCGTTTGGCGGATCGCCAACGATCGTTGCCCGCGCACCGGGTCGGGTCAATCTGATCGGCGAACATACCGACTATAATGACGGCTTCGCCTTGCCGGTTGCAATTGGAGCCGAGACTCGCGTTGCAGTTCGTCCACGTGGTGACGGCATGGTGCATGTAGCTGCGCTCGATCTAGGCGAGGATGATCGCTTTTCGGCTGATGATGCATTTAAAGCCTCAGGAGGCTGGCGCGACTACGTTCGGGGTACGTTGGCCGTGTTGCGCGGCGCTGGCATACCAACCATGGCTGTCGACATTGCCATTGCCGGCGATATTCCGAAGGGCACTGGGCTTTCCTCTTCGGCTTCGCTCGAAGTGGCGCTAGCTACCGCGATGCTCGCGGTTGCCGGACGCACGGCCGATCCGCGACAAGTGGCATTGTGGGCGCAAGCTGCAGAGAACGACTTCGTTGGCATGCGCTGCGGCAACCTTGATCAACTTGCTGCAGCCGCAACCCAAGAGCGCG
The DNA here is from genome assembly GCA_040004295.1 of Sphingomonadales bacterium. Lineage (GTDB taxonomy): Bacteria > Pseudomonadota > Alphaproteobacteria > Sphingomonadales > Sphingomonadaceae > Sphingomonas_O. Next base: position 4,433 of record JBDUBD010000116.1, read on the forward strand.
CCGCGCTTTTAATCGACTGCCGTTCGCTCGATCTAACGCCGATAGCAATGCCGGCGGACGTAGCGGTGATCATCGTCCAGTCGGGCGTCGTTCGCGGGTTGGTCGAGGGCGAGTACAACTTGCGCCGCCAGCAATGTGAAGAGGCGGCGCGCGTACTTGGCGTCGCTGCGTTGCGCGACGTCACACAGGCGAAGCTGGACGCCTCCCGTCACCTCATGAGCGATATCGTGTTCCGCCGGGCGCGCCATATTGTCACCGACAATGCACGTGCCTTGGCGGCAGCCGACGCACTCGGTCGGGGCGATCTTGTCGCCATGGGCACGTTGATGATCGCCAGCCACGCATCGCAGCGAGACGATTTCGAGATTACTGTGGCCGACACCGATCGCCTTGCAGCGCTGATGCAAAGCGCGATTGGGCAAGAAGGTGGAGCGCGACAGACTGGTGGTGGGTTCGGCGGAGCAGTCGTCGGATTGATGAGGGAGTCTGCAGTCGCGACGGTGAGCGAGCGGATACTGCAGAGTTACCGCACGCCGAAGGGTGAGACGCCCGACATCCGCGTAGAACGGGCGAGCGCCGGCGCGTCGCTTTTGCAAGGGCAATGACGCCCCTTACACTGCGCTGCGGTGCCACGACTTGCGAGGTCGCGCCGGCAGTCGGCGGTGCGCTTCTGTCACTTACCGTCGGCGGAGTGCCGGTTTTGCGGCCAACGTCCCATAATACGACAAACGTGCTCGATACGGCCTGCTTCCCGCTGGTTCCCTTTGCCAACCGGATCGATGAAGGGCGTTTTGTTTTTCGTGGGATCGAGGTCATCCTGCCGGAAGACCCGAGCGCGTCACCTCATGCTCATCATGGACATGGTTGGCGCCGAAGTTGGGCCGTAGATAGAACTGCTGACCATTGTGCAGATTTGTCGTTGGTTCACGAGCGCGATGAGTGGCCGTGGCGATACCGCGCCACTCAAAACATCACTGCCACCGCCGAAGGTGTGATCGTCACCCTCACGCTATACAATCTCGACGACGCGCCGATGCCCGCGGGGTTGGGTCTGCACCCCTTCTTTCCGCGCGCGCCGGATAGCCAAATCGCATTGGATGCCAGGGAGCGGTTGCTCACCGACGAGCGTGACATCCCGACGACGAGGGTCCCATTCGTACCCGGCGATTATGCCGTGTCCGGGCTCGAAGAAGCCGATAACCTAATGCTCGGCGGTCAGGGAAACGTGAGAGTCTCCGGCGATGTCGGGATAACTCGCATCAACGCCATCGGGGCAATTGGATTCCACCTTTACGTTCCTTCGGGACAGCCCTTCTTCTGCGTAGAACCGGTGACCCACGCTCCGAACAGCTTTCGCTCCGAACGACCCAAAGAGGTGCTTACCCCTGGTGCAGCAGCATCGCTACAAATGGAGATTACGCACTCGCTAAGCTAGAGAGCCGTTCGAATAAGACTGTCGGCACTCATTTTGAATACAAGCGATGAAATCACGTTGAGATCCGACGGAAGCGGTTGCCAAAGCGACCCTATCAAACCTTTGTGTCCAAAAATGGCCTGAGCTGGCGAGTCTTGTGCAACCACCTGAGTGAGTTCCCGCATTTGCGGATCCTCGACTTTTCCATTCGCGCCGCGCAAGTGGTGGATCCAGGCTGCAATTGCACTCAAGATCGCCGGACAATCTCGGCCGAGCAATTGGTTGGCTGCGAGCGTTTCGAGCCAGCGTTGGGGAATTTTCTGGCTTCCGTCCATCGCGATCTGAGCCAGCCGATGCTGCAGCGCCGGATTGGCGAATCGCGCAATCAGCGCATCGGCATAGGCCGACAGATCCTGCCCGGGCGCAGTGGTGATCGTAGGCATTGCTTCGTCGCGCATCAGCCGTTCGATCAGCGGACGAAGCGCGGGATCGGCGATCGCCTCGTGCACGAAGCGATGACCGCGGCTGAGACCGATATACGCCAGTGCTGAATGCGCGCCGTTGAGCATCCTGAGTTTGGCTTGTTCATAGGGCGCGACATCGGCGACGAGTTCAGCACCTACGGCCTCCCAGCGCGGACGCGGCCCAGCGAACCGGTCCTCGATCACCCATTGGCTGAATGGCTCGGTCATTACCGCGCCTTCGTCGGTAACGCCGATCCGTTGCGCGAGTTCGGCGCGATCCGTGTCGGTCGTCGCGGGGACGATGCGGTCGACCATGGACGACGGGCAGGCGCATTCGGCCCCGAACCAGCCGGTCAGCGCCGGGTCGTGACGCGCGAGATAGTCGGTCATCAGCCGCCCCAAAACGCGGCCATTGTCGGCAAGATTGTCGCACGACAGCAGCGTAAGTCCCGCCGCTCCCGCATCGTAGCGGCGGCGCATCGCGGCGGCCAACAGCGGGAAGAAGCTTCCTTCGCTGGCGAGCGCCGGGTCGAGACCGCCGTCGGGCGCGCGGCAATAGCCTTTTTCGGTCACTGTCAGACTGACGATCCGGGTCGCTGGCGCGGCCAAACGGTCGATCACGGTCGCGTGTGCGGTGGGTGCCACGATCACCTCCCGCACAGCCGCGACGAGCCGCGAACTCTGGTCCGCCCCCGAACGCTCGGTGATTGTGTACAGCCCATCCTGCGGATTTATTTGCGCTGCGACGGCCGGTGAGCGCAAGGAGACGCCGGCGATCGCCCAGTCGCGATCGCCCGCGTCCATTGCCCGGTCGGTGTACCAAGCTTGATGGGCGCGGTGAAAGGCACCGATGCCGAAGTGAACGATGCCTATCTGCTGCGTGGCAAAGTCATAGCCGGGCCGCCGGACATCGGGCGCCAGTGCCGATAGAGTGTCGTGTGCCAGCCTCAAAGCCGATAGGCCTGCTTCGCCAGATTGTAGGTCAGATCCTGCGCCAGTTCCGCAGCTTCCCATTCTTCAAGACGATGCTCGATCACCTGTTCGGCGAGAAAGCCGCAATCGATGCGACGTGCAACGTCATGCCGCGCCGGGATCGACAGAAAAGCGCGCGTATCGTCGTTGAAGCCGACCGTGTTGTAGAAGCCAGCGGTTTCGGTGCACATCCGCCGGAAGCGACGCATTCCTTCGGGGCTGTCGTGAAACCACCAGGCGGGACCCAGCTTC
>JBDUBD010000030.1:0-24871 GCA_040004295.1 Sphingomonadales bacterium
ACACGGGTTCGATTCCCGTAGGGGTCACCAGCGGCACATCCTTTCGAATCGATTTCTGTAAGTTGACGACGATTCGATCTCGATTCGTTCCACACACTGATAGCGAGATTGCCGTTGGAAGTTCGTACTGGAGCGCTGCCGACGCGAGTGTAAGTGCGCCATCGGGATGCGATTGCCTAAAACGTAAACTGCTCACCAATTTATTCAGGTACACGTATCGTGCCATAGATTTAATGGCAATCTTTCAAGGGCATGAAAGACAAACGGCCCCAGGTTTCCCCGAGGCCGCTGTATCACTATAGTCAGCGGAAATTAATTCCAGCCGAAGAATCCGCCGATCGATTCCCAGAAGCCACGCCCCTGAGTCGGCTTGACGTTGCGCTTCGCCATAACCAGTCCTTCGTTATCGACGCGCGGACCCACTCCGCGCCTCGAATAACTGGTTAACAGTACGTTTACCTTAAATCAACACTATTTGTTAACCTTCTTCGGCTCGGTTTCGAGTCGTCGATTGCATCCAGGAGTAACGTCGAGGCCATGGGCTTGCCGAGCAAGTAACCCTGGACGGCGTCGCAATTGGCACCGAGCAAGAAGTTCAGTTCCTCCTGACGCTCGACACCCTCGGCAACCACGCGCCCGCCCAAGGCGTGGGTCATGGCAATCGTTGCCATTACAATTTCACGTTTCCCCGGATCCTGGTCGATCCCTTGGACAAACTGCCGGTCGATCTTTACCTCATCAGGATGAAGGACATGCAGCCTCTCAAGCGTGGCATTCCCCGCGCCGAAATCATCGAGCGAAATCTTGATGCCCCGATCAAGATAGGCCCGCGAAATAAAATTTCTGTCGGTTGCAGCTGTCAGGTGACCACTCTCGGTCACTTCAAGAATAAGGTTTTCTGGCGCAATGTCGTGACGGTGCAAAGCCGAAAGCACGGTTTCGGAGAAACCGGCATCTCCTATAAGCTGCGACGCGACGTTAACCGCAACCGACAAATTGTGCCCTCGTTCGCGCGCCTCCCTCGCAACAATCATCGCGCGGTCCAGTACAAAGGATGTCAACCTGCCGATGCGCTGATGCTCTTCGGCCGCCGGGATAAACTCATCGGGACCGATCAATCCGCGGGTCGGATGTTGCCACCGCACCAACGCTTCCGCGCTGTCGATCGTCATTGATGGAAGCGAAACCTTGGGTTGAAAAACCACGTAGATCTCGCCGTTATCCAGTGCGAGATCGAGACGGCTCATCAACGCCAGCTGCCATGCTGCCTGGTGACGCCGCTCGGGATCGAAGAACTTCCAGACGTCATTGGCGCGACCGGCTTCATCTGCGCAAAGGGATGCACTGCCCACCCGACTACCGATGTTACGTTCGACATCGGCGTCAACGCCGAACGATACCGATAGATCGACGGCGCGGTCGCCGATCATCACAGTCTGCGTTACAAGGCGGTGCAGACCTTCCAGATGATCAGATAGCGTCCTTTGCATCGGCTCCGGAGTTAGCCAGCAGAGGTTATCCTCGACATGGTAAATTGTGCCTGCTTCCGGATCGATCGCCAGTCGCCGGCACAATTCTCCGACAATTTCGGCCTCTACATTATTGTCGAAACTCGCAACGACGCGCGACAAGTTGCGAACCTTCATAACGATGAGCGTGTCGGATGAGTGAGATCCGACAGCTTCGAGCGCCGCCAAGTTCGGCAGACCCGACCTGATATTCATTCTCCGAGCCATATTCAGCGCCATCAGCGAGCGAGCCCGCCAACTCACCACGAGTTGCAGAAAGACGGCTGGCATCACGTCGATCGAGATCAAAAAACTATCCAGCAGCAGTGGCATAGCGAAAAAAGCCAGCATCCCTGCGGAAGTCGCGATCCAAAATCGACGCCGTGTCGCAGCTGACGTAAACCAGAATGAAAACGCCGCGGAAAACAGAAATGGCGGCAACCAGCCGAGATCGACGGGATGTCCGCGGCGCAGTGATTCTGCGCCCACGACATGGAGATAGACCCCCGGCATGAATCCCTGGAAAACGATCTGTCGAATATCCCCCAGCGATGTCGCGGTAGGGCCTACGATCACGTCCCGCCCCCGCACAATCGACTGTTCGAACCGGTTCTCAAGAACATCGACAAAGCTCAGCGTCGGAATCGTTCGTGTATCGATAGACCAGTCCGGGCGATACGCCCCGGGAATGACAACCGGCTGTTCGGCGAGCGCGCTTGACATCGAAGGCATAAAAATCCCCCCGATGGTATCACCGAACGTCAACTTTGCGGAAAGCGCAAATGGTGTCTGTCGACCGTTTAAGGACACCATCGAACCCGCCTTACGGAAAATCGGCAAGGGCAAAACCTGTACGGGCTTTAGCGTCGTGGGGTTGATTGGACTGGCGGCACCAATGACGACCCGGCGACCATAACGGGCAATCAGCTGGGCAAATGCGGCGTCCGATGCGGGGTCGGTTTTAAAAGCGTAAGTGCGGTCGAACATCACGCGCCGTGCCCCGACCGAAAAAAGGTTTTCGACTGCGCGCACATCCAGGGTTCGGGAGAAGTTAAAGCCGCCCAGCGCCGCCCCGGTCTTCTCGTCCACGCCCACCACCACGACTGAGCCTGACGAAGCCTGCAGACGAACAAGATTGCGAGCGCCCCGGTAAATGTCCTCGAGAGGTTCACCGAATTCGATGGCACCAAAAAGTAGTGCCAGCAGGAACGGGAAGATCACGAGCCTGACGCGTGGGTCGAGGCGTCGCCACAGCGTGCGTGGCCCGAAAGGTCGAGGACGCCTGGCGCCAGGTTGAATCACGTTCTGCATAACTCTGCCTGTCGGCTATCAGAACGTACTTAATTATTGGTTCCGCATGCTTTGCATTTTAGACATAATATAGGTGGTCAGCAGAGCGCGTAGTTCTCGTTTCGACGCCTAGGTTGATCCAACCTGCATCACCCCAACTCGCGCGCGATCGTCCTGCGCGTTGTCGCTCCATAGGGCGGCTTCAGACCGGCAAGGCCCGCAACGTCGATGCGCGGCTGCCGATACACGCTCTTTGCGTGACTGAAGGTACGAAATCCGTCGATGCCGTGATATGATCCCATCCCCGACGGACCAATGCCACCAAATGGCAGGTCGTCCATGCTCGTGTGGAAAATCACATCATTGACAGTGACGCCACCCGAAATCGTCCGGTCGAGAACGCGCCGTTCCTCCGCCCGGTCATAGCCGAAATAATAGAGGCCCAGTGGTCGATCGTGTGCATTCACATATTCGATGGCTTCGGCGGTATCGTCCACGGTCCGCACCGGCAGGACCGGTCCGAATATCTCGTCCTGCATCACAACCATGTCGTCAGTCGGATTACGCACGATGTAGAGTGGCATTTTGGTGCCGTTAGACCCTTCAAAATCTTCGTTGCCCGGATTGATTGTGATAACCTCTCCACCCTTCTCCCGTGCATCATCGAGATAGCCACGCAGCCGGTCACGATGACGTGCATTGATTACGCTGGTGTAGTCGGCATTGGTCAGCAGAGTTGAGTACATGGCCGAAACTGCCTTTCCGATTTCGTCGATCAGCGTGGCTTCGTGCCCCCTTGGTACCAGGACATAATCAGGAGCGAGACATATCTGTCCGGCATTCATCATTTTGCCGACAACGATCCGTTCGGCTGCTTGTTTTATGTTCGCTGAATCGCCGACGATGACGGGCGACTTGCCGCCAAGTTCTAGCGTGACCGGTGTCAGATTGTCGGCAGCGGCGTGGAGGATATGCCGACCGATCCCGGTGGCGCCGGTAAATATGAGGTGATCGAATGCCAGCCCCGCAAAAGCTTGCCCCAGCTCGGGGCCGCCACTGAAGAATGCGACCTCGTCTTCGCCAAAATATTTGGGACCAAGCGTTTCGAACAGCGACGCCGTTGCCGGGGTGAATTCCGATGACTTGATCATTGCACGATTTCCTGCGGCAATCACGCCAACCAACGGCGACATCGTCAAATTCACCGGAAAATTCCACGGGGCGATGATGCCGATGACGCCCTTGGGCTGATATTCGACACGCGCACGCGCTCCTAGCAAGCCCAACGGAAACCGTACCGCGCGCTTTTCCGGTTGCATCCACGCTGATAGGTTCTTCAGGGCATGCTTGGCAGCGCCGATCGACACGCCGATATCGGTCAGCATAGACTGCTCGTGGCTACGGTGTCCGAAGTCGTCAGACATCGCAGCGGCAAATGCGTCTCCGTTTTCTTTCATGATCGCAATGCAGCGTTTGAGCCGGTCGCGGCGAGCCGCTTCGCCGACTGGCAACTCGGCAGCGAATGCCTTGCGTTGAGTCGCCAGCACCTCGTCGAGGTGGCGTACTACCGCCTGTCCCGTGCCGGAGCGTACGTCTGCCATAATATCCACTCCCGCTTATCGTCGACAACTGTCGCACTCGGGTCGCAAAACGCAACCCACCGGCATTCGATTGCGATTGTCGGCGCCCACGCTAAGGGGGCCATGATCTTCGGCCACGGGGGATGCAGGTGACCCAAGCTTTCGAAACTATCGTCATTTTTGGAGCAACGGGCGACTTGGCGCAGCGCATGCTTTTTCCATCGCTGTACAACCTTGATGCGGATGGACTGCTTCCTTCAGGATTGCACATCTGTGGCGCCGCGCGCGGCTCGCTGGATGATGAGGGTTTTGCCGAACAGATCGCCAAGAGCCTTGCCGATCATCTGCCCGCCGATCAGATGAAAGACGACGTCCTGACGCGTTTTCTGTCGCGTCTGAGCTATTGCACGGTCGACATCGCCAAACCGGAGGATTTCGAGTGTCTGGCAGGAAAGATCGGCGATGCGAGGAAAAAGGGCGTCGCCTTTTACCTTTCGACACCCCCGTCCTTGTTCGCGCCGGTTGTCGCGGGTCTTGAATCGGTCGGGTTGACCGGCCCGATGACACGACTCGCGATGGAAAAGCCGATCGGCCATGACTTGAAGTCCAGCCGAGAGGTCAATGCGGCGGTCGCGCACGGGTTCGCGGAAGACCATGTGTTCCGGGTCGATCACTACCTCGGCAAGGAAACTGTCCAGAACCTGTTGGTGCTGCGATTCGGCAACCTGCTGTTCGAACCACTTTGGAATGCCGCGAGCATAGAGCATGTCCAGATCACGATCGCCGAGACAGTCGGACTCGAGGGGCGCGTGTCTTACTACGACGGCGTCGGCGCACTGGCAGACATGGTACAGAACCACATGCTCCAGCTGCTGGCCCTGGTCGCGATGGAGCCGCCCGCGAAATACGACGCAACTGCGGTACGCGACGAAAAGGTCAAGGTGCTGCGATCCTTGCGCCCCATGGATGCCGCAACCGCTGCAAACAACAGCGTCAAGGGCCAGTACAAGGCTGGCGCGATCGACGGAAAGCCGGTGACCGGCTACATCGACGAACTCGGCAAGCCTTCGAACACCGAGACGTTCGTCGCGGTGAAGGCGTTCATCGACAATTGGCGATGGAAGGGGGTGCCGTTCTATCTGCGCACGGGCAAGCGCCTGCCCCAGCGGCATTCGGAAATTTTGATCCAGTTCCGCCCTGTGCCGCATTCGATCTTTTCGGGACGCGGACCGACGCCGGAACCCAATGCGCTCGTCATCCGTCTGCAACCCGAAGAAGGGATGTCACTGTCGGTAATGACCAAGGAACCCGGTCTCGATCGCGGCGACGTCGCGCTGAAGAAGGTGGATCTCGACGTCAGCCTGACCGCAGCCTTCGCCGGACAGCGACGGCGGATCGCCTATGAGCGGCTGCTGCTCGACCTGCTCGAAGGTGACACGACCTTGTTCGTCCGGGCCGACGAGATCGAAGCGGCATGGACATGGGTCGATTCCATCCACAATGCATGGACAGCGTCCGGGCTTACCGCCAAACCCTACACCGCAGGTAGCTGGGGACCATCGGCTTCGGCGGGCATGATCGAGCGTGACGGAGCCAGCTGGCATGATGCTTGATCCCGTCGTTGAAGCGGTCACCGCACGGATCGTAGAGCGGTCGCGAACGACGCGTGCAGCCTATCTCGATTTGATTGCGCGCCAGCGCGACGCGGGGACCAATCGCCACAATCTGTCGTGCGGAAACCTGGCCCACGGCTTCGCCGCTTCAGGCGAAGACAAGCCAGCCATCAAGCGCGGAAACGCGGTGAACATCGGCATCGTCACGTCATACAACGACATGCTGTCGGCGCATCAGCCCTATGGGCGCTATATCGAGCCGATCAAGCTCCATGCCCGAGAGGTCGGTGCGACGGCGCAGGTTGCAGGCGGCGTACCGGCAATGTGCGACGGCGTGACCCAGGGTCAGGCGGGCATGGAGCTGTCGCTGTTCAGCCGTGACACCATTGCCCTCGCAACGGCAGTGTCGCTCAGCCACGCAATGTTCGAAGGCGTTTTGCTGCTCGGCATCTGCGACAAGATCGTGCCAGGGCTTTTGATGGGCGCACTGCGCTTCGGACATATTCCGGCGATCTTCGTGCCTGCCGGGCCGATGCCGTCGGGCCTTGCCAACAAGGAAAAACAGCGTGTTCGCCAGCTGTTCGCCGAAGGGAAAATAGGCACGCCCGAACTGCTCGAGGCGGAGAGCGCGAGTTATCACGATGCGGGTACGTGCACCTTTTACGGCACCGCCAATTCGAACCAGATGATGATGGAAGTCATGGGCCTCCACATGCCGGCCGCAGCCTTCGTCAATCCGGGCACGAAGCTGCGGAGCGAGCTTACACGTGCTGCGACCCACCGCGTCGCTTCGATCGGGTGGGACAGCGACGACTATCGCCCGCTGGGCGTCTGCGTCGATGAGAAGGCGATCGTAAACGCGATCGTCGGGCTGCTCGCGACGGGCGGCTCGACCAACCATGCGATTCACCTGCCTGCGATGGCGCGCGCCGCAGGCATTCATATCGATTGGCAGGATTTCGACGAATTATCGGCAGCTGTTCCGCTGATCGCACGTGTTTATCCCAATGGATCGGGCGATGTGAACGATTTTCACCATGCTGGCGGTATGGGGTTCACGATTCGCGAACTTCTCGGCGCCGGTCTTCTGCACGACGATATCATGACCGTGGGACGCGGTTCTCTCTCCGGTTACGCCGTTGAACCGACGCTCGTGGACGATGCGCTCGTCTGGACGCCCGCACCTGCCATCAGCCGCGACGACACGATGTTGCGATCGGTCAGCGAGCCGTTCCTACCCGACGGCGGGATGCGCCTGCTGCGGGGAAATCTGGGGCGCTGTGTAATCAAGACCAGCGCGGTTGCAGCCGAACGCTGGACGATCGAAGCGCCGTGTGCCGTCTTCGCAACACAAGACGATGTGTTGCGCGCCTACAAAGCCGGGTTGCTCGACCGCGACGTCGTCGTCGTTGTCCGATTCCAGGGGCCGAATGCCAACGGCATGCCTGAACTGCACAAGCTGACCCCGGCGCTGGGTGTGTTGCAGGACAAGGGGTTTCGCGTGGCGCTGGTCACCGATGGTCGTATGTCGGGTGCCAGCGGCAAGGTGCCCGCAGCAATCCATGTTACACCCGAGGCCGGACTTGGCGGGGCGCTTGGAAAGCTCGTCGATGACGATGTCGTGCGGGTTTGTGCAGTCACCGGCACGCTTTCGACGACCGCCAATCTGGCCGATCGCCCATCGGCAGTCGCGCCACCGGCTACTGACGGTGTCGGCCGCGAGTTGTTTGCGTTCATGCGCGCGGGGTGCGACGACGCCGAGCGTGGCGCCTCGGCGATGCTGCACGCGGCGGGCCTGTGATGCAGGTCGTCGCCGTGGACATCGGCGGAACCCATGCGCGCTTTGCCCTCGCCGAAGTTGATGGTGGCCGGGTCGTCAGCCTTGGCGAGCCTGTAACGCTGAAGACGGCGGAATACGCCAGCTTCCAGACCGCGTGGGAGGCCTTTGCCGCATCGCAGGCCGGTCCCCTGCCCCGTGCCGCCGCCATCGCCATCGCCGGTCCGGTCAAGGGAGAGGTGCTGCACTTCACCAACAATCCCTGGATCATCCGGCCTGCGCTTATTCCGGAAAAGCTCGGCGTCGATGCGCATGTGCTCGTCAACGATTTCGAGGCAGTCGGCCATGCCGTCGCGCAGGTTCCCGCTGATGCCCTGCGTCATATCACCGGCCCGGACGGTCCCCTTCCCGACCACGGAATTACGACCATCGTCGGCCCTGGAACCGGCCTTGGCGTCGCACAGGTTTTTCGCGAGGGCGGTCGTTATCATGTCATCGCCTGTGAGGGTGGCCATGTCGATTTCGCGCCCCTCGACAGCATAGAGGACGCGGTGCTCGCCGCACTCCGCCGCAAGCACCGCCGGGTATCGGTCGAGCGGGTCGTGTCGGGGCCGGGTCTCGCCGCGATCCATGAGGTACTGGCGCAGATCGAAAGCCGCGATATTTCCCAGCGTGACGACAAGGCCCTTTGGACTGCCGCGCTTGACGGCAGCGACAGCCTCGCCGCCGCCGCACTCGACAGGTTTTGCCTGTCTCTCGGTGCGGCTGCGGGCGATTTCGCGCTCGCGCAAGGTGCTGGCGCGGTCGTTATCGCCGGCGGACTGGGCCTGCGCCTCGCCGATCATTTACCGCGATCGGGTTTTGCCGAACGCTTTGTCGCCAAGGGCCGGTTCCAGGCGATGATGACGGAGATACCGGTCAAACTTATTACACATTCGCAGCCCGGTTTGTTCGGTGCGGCAGCCGCTTTTGCACGGGAGTTTAGCGCATGAACATCGACGCCATCATGCGGACCGTGCCGGTCATTCCGGTTCTGATCATCGACGACGTTGCCGACGCTGCGCCGATTGCCGAGGCCCTTGTAGCAGGCGGTTTACGCGTCCTCGAGGTCACATTGCGTACGCCCGTCGCCCTCGATGTCATTCGCGAGATGAAGCAGGTCGAAGGGGCGATCGTCGGCGCGGGCACCGTGCTGAACCCGGCCGATCTGGACGCCGCATTGGCCGCAGGGTCGGAGTTTATCGTCAGCCCCGGCCTGACTGAAACATTGGGACGCGCGGCAACCGCCAACGGCGTCTCGTTCCTGCCGGGCATCGCGAATGCGGGTGATCTTATGCGTGGACTTGACCTAGGCCTTCAGCGATTCAAGTTCTTTCCCGCCATGGCCGCAGGGGGGCTGCCCGCGATACGCGCACTTGCAGCACCCTTTGGCCAAGTCCGCTTTTGCCCGACCGGCGGCATTACCGAAGCCACTGCCGCAGAATGGCTCGCCGAACCGAGCATCCTGTGCGTCGGTGGCAGCTGGATGATTCCAAAGGGTAAGCCCGATACCGCGGCTATCCGGGCAGCCGCCGAACGCGCCGTCAAACTGCGCGGATAGCCGCCCACCACAGGAATGCCGAAGCTGCCAGCATCGCACCCAGGGGCAGGCGAGTTGTCGCGCTGACAACGCGACCCCGCACGATCATCGTCGCAGCAGCAGCGAGCCCCATCAGACTCGCCAGCAACAGGACGAACGGCTGCGCCTCCCACCCGAGCCAAAGCCCGATTGCCCCGAACAGTTTCGGATCGCCACCGCCAAGAACTTCGCGACCGCGCAGCTTCCGATAGGCCAATGCGATCCCCGCGAGCACAAGAAATCCCACCGCCCCGCCGATCAAGCGATCAAGGGGTGACGGATCGAACCCGGCAAAAGCCGCCACGACCGCGACGATGGCGAGTAACCCGGTCAGCAGGTCCGGCAGCCAGAAATTCCGTACATCGAGCATTGCGAGCGCGACCAGCAACCAACCGGCTACCGCGGCAGACAAACCCTCGATTCCCGGCGCTGTTCCGAAAGCGACACCTCCCACGACAGCGCACAGTATCTCGCCGACGACATGGATTCTGTCGATCGCCGCGCCGCACCGAAGGCAGCGACCACGGGCAATAAGAAAACTCGCCAGCGGGACCAGTTCGAACCAGCGCAGCCGTTCGCGGCAAGCATCGCAGCACGACCGCCCGCCGACATCACGCTGCTGCGGCCAGCGCAGGACCAATGTCGAAACAAAGCTCCCGACGATCAGACCCAGCCCAATCCCGGATGCGCCCCAGGCCCAGATCATCGGACCATCAGGGAAGTGTTTCGTCTGCCGCTACCCCGAACAGGTTCGCGATCTCGATAAAGCCCTTTTTTCCACCGACATCGAGATTACACCAGCCGTTTGCGCATTGCATCACCTTACCAACTACACCCGGCTCGGCGCGCCAGACGACCGGCGACGCAGCGTTGGGCTTTTCGTGCAGCGGTCGAACGTCACCGGTGACAAGCCCGGTTCGCTGGTCGCTGAGCAGGTTCGCCTGCATCCAGCCCTCGGCCCCGTCGGGATCCTGGACGCGCCGCCATTCGGCATGGGCGACCGTGTAGGTCTTCACGACCTTCACCGGCAGTCCGCGCCGCTTGTAAAGCCATTCGGCGGGGAAATTGCGACCTGGGCCGGTGCGCATAATGGCCTCGCCCACGTTCAAGGAGGCCCAATAAGGTACCTTCTTTGCAGCCAAAGCCGGCGTTCCGGTCAATGCGAGTGCAGTTGCCGCTATTAGCAGACGACGCATTCCCGTTACTCTCCCCCATAGTTTGCGCGCCCTGCGCCTGCCAAAACTTCGGTGAGGCGACAAGCACCTGCGCCTTGTTGAAGACTTAACCGCTGTCGCCTAGCACGTTTTCACGAGCTTCGGGGGAGCAAGAATGATGCGTGGATCGACGGCGGTACTCGGAACCCTGATGACGCTGGCGGCAACGCCTGCGATCGCGCAACCGATCGTCGTCGCCGACAGCGGCGACACCGCCTGGGTTCTTGCGAGCGCACTGTTCGGATTGCTGGCGTCGCTCGTCGGGTTCGCGCTGTTTCACGGGCGCGGGCGCAGCGGATCCACGGGTCTTGCCCTCGTCGCCAGTACCGCCGTTGCTACGCTGATCTTCGCGGTTTTCGGATACAGCCTGATATTCGGAGAAGGCTCTTCCGTACTGGGCGGCGCATCGAACATCATGCTGGGCGGCCTGAGCGATGTCGTCGATGGCGCGACCATTTCCGAGGGAGCGTTCGCATTGTTCGAACTTGTACTGGCGCTGTTTGCGGTCAGCGCCCTGGTTTCCGCAGTTGCCCCGACAGCGCGGCTCGGATGGCTCGTGCCATTTTCCGGATTGTGGCTGACCATCGTTTACCTGCCCGTCGCCCGCTGGGTCTGGGCGGGATGGATCGGCGATCTTGGCGCACTCGATTACGCGGGCGGCATCGCGGTGCAAACTTCCGTTGGTGTCAGCGCCTTGGTAATCGCGCTTCTGCTCCGCGGCACGCTATTCCTGGAGGAAGAGGCAAATCCGACGTTTGGCATGATGGGCTCAGCTTTGATTACCATTGGATGGCTTGCTCTGATCGGCGGAAGCGCTCTGGGGAGCAGTGCCGATGCAGCGATTGCCATCGTCAACGGGTTGCTGTCCGCGAGCGCAGCGGTGGTCACAGGCCTGATCATCACAGGTGTGCAGCGGCGATCCTACACGCCCGAGGTGGCGCCACTGCACGGCCTTGCGGGGCTTGCAGCGATTTCGGCAGGCGCCTCTCTGGTAGGCGTCGTCGGCGCAATCGCGCTCGGCGCCGTTGCGGCAATCGTCGCGATCGGCGCAACCGCCTTTACCACTTCACTGAAATTGAACGGCGGCGGCACGGCCTTTGCGATCCACGGAGCCCCGGCAATTGTCGGCGCGCTCGCTTTTCCCGTGTTGATGCTCCCTGCTTTCGGCGGTGCCGGATTCGCCGAAGGCATCAGCATGGGTGCGATGCTCGCCCAACAGGGCATTGCCATTCTGGCAGTAACGCTATGGACCGCCGTCGCAACTGTGATCGCCGCGCTCATGGTGTCGATGGTCGTCCCGATGAAGCGGGCCGCTGCCTGAGGGTAATCAGTCGCCCGTGCGAATGCGGTCGACGAGCTCCTTTACCGTCGGGACGAATCCGTTCGAATAGAACGGGTCGCGCTTGAACTTGTACGCACCGTGCCCGGCAAAGACGAGGTTTTCGTCGATCGGCCCGCCATGCACCACGTCCTGCAGTGTCTTCTGGATACAGAAGCTGCGCGGATCGGCAAGATAGCCGGTCGTCCAGTCGTCATGGTCTTTCCAAGCCGAAAAGCCGCAGTGCGACAGGCAGCCCATGCAATCGGTCTGGTCCTTGCGGATGGCCGCCTTTTCGTCGGGCGTCACGAACACCAGCGTATTGTCTGGGGTCTTGAGTGCATCGGTAAAGCCCAAACCATACCATTCGCGCGCACGGAGCAGGTCGCCGCGTGTCACCCAGAAATTCTTGCCCTTCACACCGACATCAAGCTGATGCGTGTGGTCACCCGCCATGTCGCGCGAAAACGCGATCTGACGTTCGCTACGCGCCTCGAGGTGGCGCAGAAACGGGTTGCGCACCGCCGAGGAATAGAACCCCGTCGGCGAAAATTTGTGGAGAAGGATGTCGCCCTCCTCCAGTTCCATCAGCAAGTCTTTCCAAGCCTGCGGAATCGGGCTTTCCTGGGTCAGCAGGGGACGCGTGCCGAACTGGAAAGCGATGCTGCCGAGTTCGGGGTTGTCGATCCAGTCCTCCCAGTCGCGCAGATGCCACACACCACCCGCCATCACGATCGGCGTCGAATCGGGAATGCCGCCCTCACGCATCGTTTCGCGAAGTGCCTTCACACGCGGATAGGGCTTTTCCGGCGCATTGGGGTCTTCGGCATTCGACAGGCCGTTGTGGCCGCCGGCGAGCCAGGGGTCTTCGTAAACAACTGCCGAAAGATACTCGGCGGCCTTCGAATAGGAACGCTTCCACAGCGCGCGAAACGCGCGCCCCGAACTGACGATCGGAAGGTAGCTGACGCCATAGGACGAGGTGATCTCGCTCAGCTTGTACGGCATCCCGGCGCCACAAGTGACGCCCGATATGAGGCCTTTGGTCCGTTCTAGCACGCCGTGAAGAATGGCCTGGGCGCCGCCCATTTCCCACAACACGTTGATGTTGATCGCGCCTTTGCCCGAGGAAATGTCATGTGCACGCTTCACCTGCTCCACCGCGCCGTCGATGGCGTATTGGATCAGCTCCTGGTGCCGTTCGGAGCGGGTCTTTGCATTATAGATCTGCGGGACGATCTTGCCGGTCGGATCATAGCTGTCGGCGTTGACCGCGCTGACCGTGCCGATGCCGCCCGCTGCTGCCCAGGCACCCGCGCTCGCATGGTTCGTTGCAGCGACACCCTTGCCACCTTCGATCAGCGGCCAGACTTCACGGCCACGATAAACGATAGGCGAAATTCCCTTGAACAAACCGAAATGCTCCTCTCGAAAGGCGGGTCTTATAGCGCCTTTTACCTGAAATACGCGCCCTGATCGCCCAAGGCTTCACTGTAAAGTCGCCGATAGGCGTCGACCATCGCCGATTGGTCGTATTCTTTCGTCGCCAGCACCTGGTTTACTGTCCCCAATCGCTTGCGGAGCGAAGCGTCCGCAACCAGCTGGCGCAGCGCCCCGGCAAGGGCGTAATCGTCGCATGCCGTTATGAACGGCTGCTGTTCGGGCGGCAGCATGACCGGAACATCGCCGACGCGCGTGGACACGACGGGAAGCCCCGCGGCCATCGCCTCGACAAGCGCGATCGGGAATTGCTCGCTGTCGGACGACAGGGCAAAGATGTCGAACAATCCCATATAGCGATGCGGATCGGGCAGGAATCCTGTCAGGATCAACCGGTTGGCAACGCCCAACGCTGCCGCCGTCGCTGCAATCGCGTCGCGTTCCGGCCCCTCACCGACCACGACGAGACGAGTCCCCAGGATCGACAGCACAGCGCGGACGAGGCGCGGGATGTTCTTGACCGATCGCAGTCCCGCAACCGTTCCGATAACGATCTCCCCCGGCTTCCGCTTGAGGCTGCGGATCGCAACAGGGCGCGGCTTTGTGGCGTAAGCTGCAGTCACAATACCGTTTGGAATACGACGAATACGGTCCGGCGGTTGTTTCCAGGTTTCAAGCGCCACTTTTTCCAGCGTCTGCGAAGGGACGACGACCTTGTAGGCTGCGGGAAATCCCAGGCGACGCATCAGCGTGCGCTCGGTTTTCAGGCGCGCGCTTTCGTCCGCATTGAACCCATCCTCGTGATGCACGAGCGGCGGCAGACTCTTCGCAAAAATGCGCCGCGCCATCACCGCATCCATCGCGCCCCAGTTATAGGTCAGTATGAGGTCGAAACCGCGCAGATATTCGGCGATGGCGCGGTAGCGCGCGACCGACGGGCGACCGGTCAGGGACGGCGCATCATCTGGAAATCGCACCGATATTCCCGGCGCGATGGCATCGCGCGCGCCGAAGGCACCGGGTACGCCGCTCAACACCGTGTGGCGCGCCGTATCGCCGAACGCGTTCATCAAAGCGACAGAACGCGCTTCCTTGCCCCCAAGGTCGAACGTCGAGTGGCAATGGAGGATATTGACCGGCATCAGGCGACGCGGGCGAGCAGTGCATCGATGGCGCCCCGCGCTTCGACTTCGTCGAGTACGGGCGCATGGCCGACATCGGCGACCGTCACCAGCGTCGCAAGCTTCAGGCGCGCAACCATCGCATTGGCTGTCTCCGCCGACAGCAGATCCGACCGCCCGCCGCGCACGATCAACGTCGGTACATTGGCAAGCGCATCGAGCGCGGGCCACAGGTCGATTCCCGCCTCACCCCCGGGCAGCCGGAACGGTTCGGCGATCTTCTTGTCGTAATCGGGCACGATGCGACCGCTCGACGACAGGCGGTACAGTCGCTTGGCCATCGCCAGCCAGTCGGTCAGATCGTAGCGCGGAAACACATCGGCATTCAGCTCGGCGATGCCCCGCGCCGCATGGATCCAGGTCGGATAGGCCCCGCCCCGCCCCACATAGCCCCGGATACGATCAAGCCCCGCCGGTTCGATCGTCGGTCCAACATCGTTGAGCACTGCCGCCGCGAGCCGCGCATTGCCCGTGGTAGCAAGAAACATCGTCACGATACCGCCGAGCGACGTCCCAAACGAGACGAAACGGTCGATCGACAATTCGGTCAGCAGCCGCTCGATATCCTGCACATAGGTCAGCGGAACATAGGTCATCGCATCCTTGGCATAGGCGCTGTCGCCACGCCCGCGCAGATCGACGGCGATCACCCGCCAGGACGGCGACAGCCGCGCCGCCACGGTCTCGAAATCGCGCGCATTGCGTGTCAGGCCCGGCAGGCACAGGATTGGCGGGCGATCGGAAGGCCCCGGATAGTCACGATAGTGCAGGCGCAGTCCGTCGTTCGACCACCAATAGCCATCGGTCCAGGTCATGCCGCGATCACCAAGGCTTGTTGCTCCCCATGCACACCGCCATATCGCCGCATGGCCGACTCCACGCAACACTTCGTACCCGAACGCGCGATCGAGGAAATCGCCGACTTCCTCGCCGACCCGGCAGAGGCAGCGAGATTTCCCGGCCACACGCTGCGGTTTCGCAATGACCGTGCCGCCCGAGAGATCGGACTCGATACATTGAGCGATGCAGAATGGACTGCGCATTTCGGTGCATTCGCCCCCCTGCCCGGCAGTCTGCCGCAACCGTTGGCGCTGCGGTATCACGGCCATCAGTTCCGCGTGTACAATCCCGACATCGGCGACGGACGCGGTTTCCTGTTCGCCCAATGCCGCGACCTTGGCGGGCGAATGATGGACCTTGGCACCAAGGGATCCGGGCAAACGCCCTACAGCCGCTTCGGCGATGGACGGCTGACATTGAAGGGCGCGGTGCGAGAGGTTCTCGCCACCGAAATGCTCGAAGCGCTCGACGTCGAGACGTCACGAACATTCTCTGTGATCGAGACGGGTGAGCAACTCCACCGTGGCGATGAACCCTCGCCCACGCGTTCCGCCGTTCTGGTACGCCTCAACCACGGCCATATCCGCATCGGCAGTTTCCAGCGGCTCGCGACGCTCGGGCTGACGGACGAGCTCAAGCGCCTCGTCGCGTACAGCCTGAAGCATTATTTCGCTGAAGCGCCGGACGAGGACGGCGCTGTCCGCCTTTTGAATCATGTTGTTCGGCGAACCGCGAAACTGGCGGCAAGCTTCATGGCCGCCGGCTTCGTGCATGGCGTCCTGAACACAGACAATATCAATATCACCGGCGAAAGCTTCGATTACGGCCCATGGCGGTTCGCGCCGACATTCGATGCCGGCTTCACGGCGGCCTATTTCGACCAGGCAGGACTCTACAGCTTCGGGCGGCAGGCCGAGGCCATCCACTGGGACGTGGTACAACTCGCGGTGGCACTGCGCGCAATCGCCGGAACCGAACAGCTGGCAGAGGCAATCGAGGGTTTCGCGCCAGCCTATCGCGCTGCGCTGGTCGATGCGATGCTCGGACGCCTTGGCGTTACGGCGCGCGGCGAGACTGAGGACGTTGCGCTTGTCCAGGCTCTGGAAAGTGCGCTGACAGTCTCGCAAGTGAACATCGACCGGTTCTTCTTCGACTGGCGCGGCGGGGATTTACGTGTGGTCACTGACGCCTATGCCACTGAAAGCTTTGCGGCATTCCGCGACACCATCGCGGCTTACGCGCCATCGACCCCGCTCGATCATCCCTATTGGGCAGGGAGTGAACCTTGCGCGATGCCGATCGAAGAGGTCGAGGCCATCTGGGCGCCGATTGCCGAACGCGACGACTGGTCACCGTTCGAGGCCAAAGTCGCGTCCATCCGCGCAATGGGTGACGCCCTTATGCTTGCCAAGCGTTTACTATAATTCCACACACCGCAGATTAGGGTCCAAACTCAATCAGGCCAACGGCAGTGACGGAGCGGATTTTGGTGCAGGGGAAGGAGCGAGGAGTGGAGCGGGGCTTCGTCCCCCGCGACCGACGAGCGACGTCGCCCTGCGCCAAAAGGCGCCCGCCCCTTCGGGGTTGCCCTGTGACGCCCGCCGGGCGCGTCGCGTCGCTTGCACGGGTTACAGACCCGTGCTGCGCGACACTCCTCCCCAGCGAACGTCACAGGGCAATCACAGCCATTGGCCTGATTGAGTTTGGACCCTAGGGCGGGACTGTATGAATTCCGAAGTCATCTCGTACGAACCCGCAACGGGGACGATCCTGTGGCGCGGCGCGGTCAGCGACGTCGATGCCGAGGTCGAGGCGGCGCGTGGTGCATGGGCCGACTGGGCCTCGCGCCCGCTTGCCGTACGGGTCGAAACGCTGCGCCGCTTCGTGAATATCGTCCGGGGACGCGCCGAGCCGCTGGCCGACACGATCGCGCGCGAGACCGGCAAGCCGTTGTGGGAAGCCCGTACCGAAGTCGAATCGGTCATCGCCAAGGTCGAAATCTCGATCAGCGCCTATGGCGAGCGTACCGCGCAGCGCCGGATCGAAGGCGCCATGGGTGCGCGCACCGCCCTGCGGCACAAGCCGCACGGTGTGCTGGCGGTGCTCGGCCCTTACAACTTCCCGATGCACCTGCCCAACGGGCACATCGTTCCCGCCCTGATTGCGGGCAATGCCATCGTGTTCAAACCGAGCGAAAAGACACCGGCAAGCGGTGCCGCCCTGGTCGAGTGCCTGCATGCAGCGGGCATTCCCGAAGGTGCGGTTCGGCTGGTGATCGGCGGCCCCGCAGAGGGTAAGGCGCTCGCCGGACATCCGGGGATCGACGGCCTGTTGTTCACCGGATCGGCCCGCACCGGCATCGCGCTCAACCGGCAGTTCGCCGACATGCCGGACAAGATCCTTGCGCTCGAAATGGGCGGCAACAACCCGATCATCGTCTGGGACGCACCGGACGCCTATACCGCTGCGGTCCTTGTCGCCCAGTCGGCATTCATGTCGGCGGGCCAGCGTTGCACGGCGGCACGACGGCTGATCGTTCGCGAAGGCGCGCACGAGCCGCTGGTGGCCGAACTCAAGAAACTGATGGCGCGGCTGATTGTCGGCGACCCGCATGCCAGCCCCGCGCCGTTCATGGGGCCGGTCATCGACAATGAAGCCGCCGATGTCCTTCAGGAGGGTTTCCTCGGCCTGTTGATGAAAGGTGGTCGCCCGATCGTCCAGATGGAGCGACCCGCCGAAGACCTGCCTTTCCTCTCGCCCGCGCTGATCGACGTGACGGAAGTGCGCGACCGGCCCGACGTCGAGCTGTTCGGCCCGATGCTCCAGATGATCCGTGTACCCGATTTCGACGCAGCGCTGATCGAGGCAAACAACACGCGTTACGGCCTGTCGGCGTCGCTGATCGGCGGTTCCCCGCAGCTTTACGACCAGTTCTGGGCGAACAGTCGCGCGGGCATCGTCAACTGGAATAAGCCCACAAGCGGGGCGTCGTCGTCGGCGCCCTTCGGCGGTGTGGGACTTTCGGGCAACCACCGCCCCTCGGCCTATTATGCCGCGGATTATTGCGCCTATCCGGTTGTTTCGTCCGAAGAAGAGAACCCGCGCGCCGCCATCGGCGTCGGGCTGAGGCAGGATTAAAAACACACTGAAAGTTCTCCTGCGACGACGACAAATATCTGTGTGTTGAAGCGGATGCCGGTCAGGCGCATCTGGCGATGATGACAAGTCTTCTCGATCCTGAGGCGCGTGGCCGCGTCATCCTCGTCGGCGCAGGCCCTGGCGATCCCGAACTGCTGACATTGAAGGCTGTGACCGCGCTGCAATCTGCCGACGTCGTCGTCCATGACGGACTGATCGACGATCGCGTGTTCGCCTATGTCCCGGCACACGCCCAGCGCATCTCGGTCGCCAAGAAACGCGACCGCCACACGCTGTCGCAGGACGCGATCAATGCGCTGATCGTGGCGCACGTGAAAACCGGCGCAATCGTCGTCCGCCTGAAGGGCGGCGATCCGTTCGTGTTCGGCCGCGGTGGCGAAGAGGTAGAGGCGGTGCGCGCTGCAGGTCTGCGCGTCGAAGTCATTCCTGGTGTTTCCGCAGCACTCGGCTGTGCGGCGGAGGCGATGCTGCCGCTAACGCATCGCGACTGGTCGTCGGCGGTCAGTTTCGTGGCTGGAACCTGCAAGGGCCTGTCCGAACAGAATTGGGCGGGGCTTGCGGGCCATGGCCGAACACTGGTCGTCTACATGGGTGTCACCTGCGCACGCGGAATTGCCGACAAGCTGATGGCCGATGGCGTCGATCCGGCGATCCCGTGCGCCGTGCTGGAGCGTGGCACCCTGCCCGGTTCGCGCGCAATGCGGACCCTGCTCGCCGATCTCGGCGATCTGGTCGAGCGCGAGAATGTGGTGAGCCCCGCGATCCTCGTGATCGGCGAGGTCGTGCTGCTGTCGGATGCCGAAAACCGCTTGCGGTCGCTAGCCACCCAGGCGGAGACGCTCGCATGAAACTTCTTACCGGAAACGATCTGGCATCGGGCGACGTCGTCTGGTGGACCGGCGGTGGCTGGTCGCGCCATGTCGAAGAGGCCGCCGATGTCGGCGAGCATGGCGAACCGATCCTGTCTGCCGAAGAAGGCGCGCGCCGTGTCAACGCGCCCTACATCATCGCCGCAGTCGAGACCGACCAAGGCCCCCGCCCCGCACATATCAAGGACCGCGTTCGCGCGCTCGGTCCGACCGTGCGCCCCGATTTGACGCTGAAGCCCGCCGATCCGACCGCCGGGGAGTGGGTGATATGATGTTTCAGCCGTTCTTCGAGCGGAGCGAGAAGCCCGGTCGAGCGAAGCGAGACCTAATTCACGACGGCTTCTCGCTCCACTCGAAGGAGCACCTCGCTCCGCTCGGCGAAGCGCTTTTTCTGGGCAAAAAGAATGTATAAATACGACAATTACGACCAGGCGATCGTCGATGCGCGCGTCGCGGAATTCCGCGATCAGGTCGCACGGCGCATTGCGGGCGAGTTGACCGAGGACCAGTTCAAGCCGCTGCGGTTGATGAACGGCCTCTACCTGCAACTTCACGCGTACATGCTGCGCGTCGCCGTTCCCTATGGCACGCTCGACAGCCGCCAGACGCGAATGCTGGCGCATATCGCGCGCAAGTACGATCGCGGTTACGGCCATTTCACGACGCGCCAGAACATCCAGTACAACTGGATAAAGCTGTCGGAAGCGCCCGACATCCTCGCCGATCTCGCGACCGTCGAAATGCATGCCATCCAGACGTCGGGCAATTGCATCCGCAACATCAGTTCGGATCAATATGCCGGTGCCGCGGCGGATGAGGTGACCGATCCACGCGTCTGGGCGGAACTGCTGCGCCAGTGGAGCACGTTCCACCCGGAATTCAGCTATCTGCCGCGCAAGTTCAAGATCGCTGTGATTGCCAGCACAGAAGACCGCGCGGCGATGCGGCTGCACGATATCGGCATCGAACTGGTCGAGCGTGACGGCATGCTGGGTGGCCGCGTGTTCGTGGGCGGCGGCATGGGCCGGACGCCGATGATCGCGCCGGAAATCAGAGATTTCGTTCGTGCGGAAGATCTGCTGAGCTACATGGAGGCGTGTCTTCGCGTCTACAATCGCTACGGGCGGCGCGACAACATCTACAAGGCGCGGATCAAGATTCTGGTCCACGAAATCGGCGCCGACGAATATCGCCGCCAGGTCGAGGAAGAATTCGCGCATGTAAAAACGCTCGATCTCGACCCGCCGCTGGCGGAATTCGAGCGGATCGCCGCGTTCTTTGCGCCGCCCGCGTTCGTTGCAGGGAGCGACACCATCGACCGCAGCGACCCCGATTTTGCGGTCTGGGTCGATCAGAACGTGAAGGCGCACAAGCAGCCGGGCTATGCGATCGTCAACATCAGCCTGAAGCCGGTCGGCGGCATTCCGGGCGACGCCAGCGCCAACCAGATCGACGTGATGGCGGACCTCGCCGAGCGATACAGCTTCGACGAGTTGCGCGTGACGCATGCGCAGAACATCGTACTGCCGCATGTCGCCAAGGCCGAACTATATGCGGTGTGGCAGGCGCTGGTCGCGGCGGAACTGGCCTCGCCCAATCTCGACCTGATCAGCGACATCATCGCCTGCCCGGGCCTCGATTATTGCAGCCTTGCCAATGCGCGCTCGATCCCGGTCGCGCAGAAGCTCGCGACGCGCTTCGCCGACCTCGGGCGGCAGCGCGAGCTGGGCGAGCTGAAGCTGAAGATCAGCGGCTGCATCAATGCTTGCGGCCATCATCACGCCGGGCACATCGGCATCCTGGGCGTCGACCGGAAGGGAGTCGAAAATTACCAGCTCTCACTCGGCGGATCGGGCGCGGACGACGTGTCTATCGGCAAGATCACAGGGCCGGGCTTCGACGAGGACGGCATCGTCGATGCGGTCGAGCGCGTGACCGACAAATATCTGGCCGTCCGTGAAGGCAGCGAGCGTTTCCTCGACACCTATCGCCGCGTCGGGTTCGAGCCATTCAAGGAAGCGATCTATGGTTGAGCCTGCACAGGATGAACCCGCCGTCACGCTCGATGCGTTTCTCGCCGGGCAGACCAACGCCACGTCGGTGCGGATCGAAGCGGGCGACGATGCCCGTGCGCTGATCCCCTATCTGGATCGGCTCGCGCTGGTCGAGGTCGCCTTCCCGACGTTCCGCGACGGGCGCGGCTATTCGGCCGCGCGCGTGTTGCGTGAAGCGGGCTATAAGGGCGAATTGCGCGCCGACGGCGACGTGCTGGTCGACCAGATAGCGTTCATGAAACGCTGCGGATTCGACAGTTTCGCGCCATCGAAATCGCTCGATCCAGAGGTCGTCGAGCGGTCGCTGGCACGGTACGAGAATGTCTATCAGCGCGCGGCGGATGCAGCGGTACCAGTGTGGAAATTGCGGCATGGCTAGTGTGGCCCGCAAGCTCGACCTGATCGACACGACGCCGAAATTCACGGTCGAAAGCGCCGCTGCGCTCAACGCACGGTTCAACGGTGTCGAGACGACCGAAATGCTCCGCCGCCTGTTCGACGAACCGCCGTTCGATGATCTTGCGCTTGTGTCATCGTTCGGTGCGGAAAGCGCCGTGCTGCTGCACATGGTCGCACAGATCGACAAGTCGGTACCGCTGATTTTCGTGAACACACAGAAGATTTTCGGCGAGACTCTTGCCTATCGCGATGAACTGGCCGAGCGCCTCGGCTTCACCGATCTGCGCGTCTATCGCCCCGACCCGTATCTGCTGGCGCAAAGGGATTCGACGTCGCTGCGCTGGTCCTACGACCCCGATGGTTGCTGCGATCTGCGCAAGGTGGAGCCGCTGCGCCGCGCGCTGGCGCCGTTCGATGCGTGGATTTCGGGTCGCAAGGGTTTTCAGGGCAAGACCCGCTCGATGCTGCCCCGTCTCGAGGAGGACGAGGGACGGTTGAAGATCAATCCCCTCGCCGATTGGGACAAGGCACGGCTCGACGCCTATTTCGACGCCCATAAGCTGCCCCGCCATCCGCTGGAGGCGGAAGGCTATCCCTCCATCGGCTGCGCGCCGTGCACATCGAAGGTCCAGCCGGGCGAAGACCCCCGCGCGGGCCGCTGGCGCGGCTGGGACAAGGTGGAATGCGGCATCCATGTCGCCGAGAAACCGGGCGAAGAGCCGGTTTTTTAGGGCTGTCCTACAGGCAAGCACGATGCCATGGACAGTCTTGGCGTGGATTCGTCACGGCTCTTTAACTGCGTTCGATACGGCATTTTAGCTCGGTGCAGCGAACGTTTTGGTGTGAACCAAGTGTGAACTTAGGGCGTATGCCGATCAGTGCGGGTCGCCGTGGAACTGGTCGTCGGCAAGATCGCTGAACTTGGTGATGTTCGATTCGAACTTGAGCCGCACCTTGCCGGTCGCGCCGTGGCGCTGTTTGGCAATAACGACCTCGGCGAGGCCGTGCGCCTTTTGCGCGCGCTCGAACCATTCCTGATATTTCGGATCGTCGGCATCGCGCGGTTCCTGTTGCGCGACGTAATATTCCTCGCGGTACACGAACAGGACCATGTCGGCGTCCTGCTCAATCGAGCCCGATTCGCGCAGATCGCTCAGTTGCGGTTTCTTGTCCTCGCGCTGTTCGACGGCACGGCTGAGCTGCGAAAGCGCCAGCACCGGCAGTTCGAGTTCCTTCGCCAGTTGCTTCAACCCGCGTGAGATCTCGGAAATTTCCTGCACTCGGTTGCCCTCGCGACTGTTGCCCGAACCCTGAAGCAGCTGGAGATAATCGACGACGATGAAGCCGATCTTGTGCTGGCGCTTCATGCGCCGCGCGCGGGTGCGCAGTGCGGCGATGGTCAAACCTGGCGTATCGTCGATGAACAATGGCAGACTGTGCAGGTCCGACGCCGCCGTCGCCAGACGACGGAAGTCGGTCGTGGTAATTTTTCCCTTGCGCAGATCCTCCGAACTGATGCCCGAATTCTCGGCGAGAATACGCGTCGCCAGCTGATCGGCCGACATTTCCAGGCTGAAGATCGCGACCCGCGCTCCGGCCCGCTTCTTGTCCTCAAGCCCCTCTTCCTCTTCGCGCATCCAGCGTCGCGCGGTGTTGAACGCGATGTTGGTGGCGAGTGCCGTCTTGCCCATGCCGGGACGACCGGCGAGAATAACCAGATCGCTCTTGTGCATGCCGCCGGTGCGGGCGTTCAATCCTTCCAGACCCGTCGTGATTCCCGACAGGCCGCCACTCGAATTCATCGCCTTTTCGGCCATGTCGAGTGCCAGTTGCTTGGCCTGTGCAAACGTCTTGGTGCCGCCGGTCTCGCCGCCCGCCTCGGCGACCTTGTACAACGACATTTCCGCCGCCTCGATCTGCCCTTTGGGATCGATCGACTCGGATGTGTCGAGCGCCCCTTCGACCATGTCGCGGCCGACGGTCACAAGTTCGCGGAGCAGAGCCAGGTCGTAGATCTGCTGGGCAAAGTCGCGCGCGCCGATCAGTGCGGCACCGTTGCCGGTAAGCTTGGCCAGATAGCCCGGGCCGCCGAGTTCCTTCATCGCCTCGTCCGCGTCGAAGATCGGGCGCAGCGTCACCGGATTCGCGACCATGTTCTTGTCGGACATGTTGAGTATCGCTGTGAAGATGCGTCCGTGAATGTTTTCAAAGAAATGGTCGGGGCGCAGCATCATCTGCACGTCGGCGACGAGACGATTGTCGATCATCAACGCGCCAAGCAGTGCCGCCTCCGCCTCGATATTGTGCGGCAGTTCGCGGGTAGCCTCAGAGGCAGCCGGTATGAGTCGGAGGGGTTCGAGCATGGAACGACCATCGGCGCATCGTGTGCATCCAGCAATCGCTTTGCGCTCGGTCGACACGCGTCGTTGGGGACGCAGCTGGGGATAACTTCCCGGGGGCTTAACGGCCACCCCCTTCCCCGCTATGCGGTCCTATGGCCGACCGGCGCATCTCGCACATCACGCTCGACGAAAAGACGATCATCTGGCGCAGCGCCGATATCGAGCAGGAACGGCGTATCGCCATTTTCGATCTGCTCGAAGGCAATCACTTTGCGCCCCAGCGCGAGCACCCCGACCATTACAAGGGCCCGTACCGTGTCGGCCTCAGCGTCGAAGAGGGCCGCCTGGTGATCGACATCGCGCGCGAAGACGGCACGCCGCTCGAAACGCACATCCTGGGACTCGCGCGCTTCCGCCGCCCGATCAAGGATTACTTCGCAATCTGCGACAGTTACTTCCAGGCGGTGAAGCAATCGACGCCGCAGCAGATCGAGACCATCGACATGGCCAGGCGCGGCATCCACAACGAAGCTGCCGACCTTTTGAAATCCGCATTGTCGGGCAAAGTCGATCTCGACTTTGACACCGCGCGCCGACTGTTCACGCTCATTTGCGTGCTCCACATCCGCGGATGATGTACGACCCCGCCGATCTCGTCGCCGCAGCACG
>JBDUBD010000031.1:0-24758 GCA_040004295.1 Sphingomonadales bacterium
TGCATCGCCGCAACCGTCATCTTCTGGCTCAATCAATGAGTCCTGACCCTAGGTGCCCCGGGCCTTCAAGTGGACGCCTGCAAACAACTCTACCAAAAGGATTCGCTACTCGATTAGATCCGCGATCCGAACGTCCGCGCCTGCGGCATGCCCCACGGCAGGAAGGGCGCGACAAGACAGACCTGTCTGTATAGTCGGGGAATGACGCCGCGCGATCGCATTCTCTCCGCTGCATCGGAGTTGTTCTACGCACAGGGAATCCGAGCCACCGGGATGGATCTGGTGATCGCGCGCGCAAGCGTGGCCAAGGCGACGCTCTACAGTCATTTCCCGACCAAGGACGACCTTGTCCTCGCATTCCTGGAGCGGCGTGACGAAGCGTGGCGGGCATGGCTGGTGGCTGCCGTACAGCGTCTTTCGCCTGGACCAGAGAACCGGCCTCTGGCCGTGTTCGCCGCCTTCGCGGAGCGCTTCGCGGAAGAAGACTATCGCGGATGCGCCTTCATAAACTCGATGGTCGAGTTGGCTGACAGGGACCACCCGGCACATTTGGCGGCGGACCGACGCAAGCAAGCAGTCACGTCTTACATCGCCGAGCTCCTCGCGCCCCTCCCGTTGGCCCGGGATCCGCAGACGCTCGCGCAGCAGTTGGTAATGCTGATCGACGGCGCCGTCGTGACCGCGGTTCGACAGGGCGGCGTCGAAGCCGCCCATCTCGCTCAAGCTGCGGCCCACGCGCTTCTGAGCGTGAGCCTCACTCCTGGTAAAAGTTTGGAGCCCCCTGTTGTCTAGACTCTCTTCCGCCGATCTCCCGCTCGCTGAGGCGTTAATGGGAGAGGTCCGCAGTCAGCTGGGCCGAGTCCCCAACCTCTATAAGGCCATGGCCGTGTCCCCCACGGCGCTTAACGGCTATCTTGATTTTCGCGCGGCGCTTTAGACTGGGGCGCTGTCTCTGGTCTTTCGCGAGGAGATCGCCCTGCTCACCGCCCAAGTGAACTCCTGCGCGTACTGCCTCGCGGCCCATCCCCTTCGCGGCGCGAAAATGGGATTGAGCGCCGAGGCGCTATTGCAGTCCCGCCGCGGGCGATCAGACGATCGTAGAACGCAGGCGGGGCTGGCGTTCACACATCTGCTCCTAGAAACCGGTGGGCGGGTAACGGAACCGGATCTTGACACGGTCCGCTCCGCAGGATGGTCAGACAGCGAAGCCCCGGCTGCTCAGCGATAATGGCCCCAGCTACATCGCGGGCGAACTGGCCGAATATATCGAGGCCAGGAAGATGAGCCATGTGCGCGGCGCCCCGATGCATCCCCAGACCCAGGGCAAGATCGAGCGCTGGCACCAGACCCTGAAGAACCACATCCTGCTCGAAAACTACTTCCTGCCTGGCGACATCGAGGCCCAGATCGAGGCCTTCGTCGAGCACTACAACAATCAGCGCTACCACGAGAGCCTGAACAACGTGACACCTGCCGACGCCTACTTCGGCAGGGCACCAGCCATCATCAAACAGCGTGAAACGATCAAACGATAGACCATCGAGTATCGACGCTTGCAACACCGCAAACTCGCCGCCTAACATCAACCCCCAGACGAGGCCCGCACTCCGCTAATCCACCCCGCTACCTGCGCCAAATGTCCTGACGACGGACAGTTCCGATGTCCCGCACTGGGTTTGATAAGGTTGTCAATGATGAGAAGGGCCACAACGCCGACGGCGCCGGTCATCAAATCAATCTTGCCAGTATAATTTCATTGGGTTGATGATGAGCAATTTGCGCTGCAAATCCGAAGTTGGCGCTATTCGGGGGATCATGTCCACCAATGACCCGTCATCCGGAATTGCGTCCTGCATATTAGGATGCGGCCAGTCGGTTCCCCAAAGAGCGCGATCGGAATAATCGGCGACCAGTGGTGCTACCGCGTGCACGAAGTCGTTCCATGGCACACCCGCCGGATCGAGACGGTCGGGGCAAGTCGCCTTGAAATACACATCAGGTCGACTGTCGAGAAGGGCACGAAACGCCCGCATGTCCGGGCCATCGGGGCCTTGGCGCACATCGGGGCGGCCCATGTGATCGATCACGATCGGCACCGGGATTGCATCGAGAAAAGGTCGCAGTTCGGCAAGGATGTCGGCTTCGAAATAGACGACGACATGCCATCCGCCGGGCAAACGCCCGGCGAGATCGAGAAACTTCTCCTTTGGCGCGTCATCGACAAGCCGTTTGAGGAAGTTGAACCGGACGCCGCGAATTCCGCCCCCGTGCAAAAGCTGCAAATCCTCTGCGGAAATTGCGGGATCGACGACCGCTACGCCACGCGCTGTCCCGTTGCTTTTGGCGATCGCGGCAAGCGTCGCGGCGTTGTCAGTGCCGTGGCAGCTTGCCTGAACAATGACATTGCGGCTGAAGCCCAGGCGGTCACGCAGGGCAAACAGCATCTCAGGCCCCGCATCCTCAGGCAGATATTTTGCTTTGGCACTAAATGGAAAATCCGCCTGCGGCCCGAAGACATGGCAATGTGCATCGACTGCACCAAGTGGGGGCACGAAGTGCGGTTTCGACGGGCTCCGGTGCCAGCTGACGATACGGTCGCTCATCCGAAAACCTCTCCATCCATCAATTTGCGCGCTGTGCGCAGCAGTGCTGCGGAAACAACCGTTCCAGCATCGTCGGTCTCGAGCACGCAGGTCATCTCGCCCGTCGGATGCTCGACGGACAGCGTCTTGCGCTTCCCGACGGGTACCGAAGCGACCTCGGCGGCAGGCGAGCCTGGAATCAGGCACGCAGTGGCGACGCTGACTGCGCCGAGGACACCGATCGTCGCGTGGGCACGCTTCGGTATGAAGCTACGCACCGTTACCGCTCCACCACTACGCGGAGGCGCGACAAGCATCATCTTCGGTACCGATTTTTCAGCGACATCGCCCAGGTTCATCATCGGACCGGCCTTCAGCCGGATTGCTTCGATCCTTGCCTTGACCGCATCAGCCGCGTCGAGTGTCTCACGATCCTCGTAACCTGTCGCTCCGACGTCGACGGCCTTGAGCACGATGCAGGGCATACCATTGTCGATCAGCGTGCACGCGACCCCATCGATCACATCGACTGCATGCCCCGTCGGCAGAAGCGCGCCGCAGCTAGAGCCAGCAGTATCGCGGAACTCCAGTGGCACAGGTGCAGCAGATCCGGGCACACCGTCGATGCGTGCTTCGCCAACATAGGTGACACGTCCACCCGGCGTCGCGATTGTCGCCACGGCAACCTGCCCGGTGTTTTCCATGAAGATGGTCACGCACGTCTCGTCGCCCGTCGGCAGAACCAGTTCGCGCTCGATCGCGAAGGGGCCAATGCCGGCGAGAATATTGCCGCAGTTCTGCTGGTCGGTAACAATCGCCTGATCGACGAAGACCTGCAGGAACAGGTAATCGACGTCGATGCCATCGCGATCGGATTTCGATACGACGGCGACCTTGCTGGTCAGCGGATCGGCACCGCCCATGCCGTCAATCTGGCGCGGATCAGGAGAACCCATGACGCGGAGCAGAAAGGCGTCACGGTCGGCAGTGGCGGCAGGCAGGTCGGATTTGAGAAAATAGCCGCCCTTCGATGTGCCGCCCCGCATCCACATGCAGCGGACGCTGTCAGACATATTTCAGACCTAACTCAGCCAGCTTCTCTCGCATCCTGTACATGTCGAGGCCCAGTTCGCCGCTGCCAAGACGGGCACGCTTGTCACCCTCGTTCGCTTCGCGCGCCTGTGCCTTGGCCAACACGTCGGCAGCATTGACGCGCGGAACGACGCAGACACCGTCATCGTCGGCCACGATGATATCGCCCGGATGAACTGCGGCACTGGCACAGACGATCGATACGTTGACCGAACCCAGCGTCGCCTTGATCGTCCCTTGCGCCGACACGGCTTTCGACCAGACTGGGAAGTTCATTTCGGTCAGGTCGCGTACGTCGCGCACGCCCGCATCTATAATAAGCCCGCGACAGCCGCGCGCCTGCGCCGATGTTGCGAGCAGATCGCCGAAATAACCATCTTCGCAAGGGCTGGTGGGCGCTAGAACCAGAATGTCACCGGTGCGCAGCTGCTCAATGGCGACATGCAGCATCCAGTTGTCGCCGGGTGGCGACGAGATGGTGATCGCCGGACCCGCAATTCGTGCGCCGGTGTAGATCGGGCGCATGTACGCCGCGAGAAGGCCCGTCCGGTCCTGTGCCTCATGGACCGTGGCAACACCGCAATGCGCGAGGGCGTCGATAACCGCCGGATCGGCGCGTTCGATGTTCTGGACCACGATGCCGGACATGGCGGATATCCCTTCAACTGCTCCAAGGGTTAGTAAAGGTGAGCGCAACGACAGCAATTCGAAACTTGCTCCAAGCCATAAGATTAAGCTAATTTATCACAGTGGACTTGTGGGCATTCAACATTCGGCATCTTGCCTCGCTTGCCGCAACCGCGCGGCTTGGGAGCCTGTCAGCAGCGGCGCAAGCGATAAGCCTGTCACAACCAGCGCTGACACAAGGGCTAGCCAAACTGGAGCGCCAGTTCGGAGCAATGCTGTTCGAGCGCCGCCCCGATGGGATGACCGCTACGGATATCACACAAGTTCTGGCGTCGCGCATTGACGCGGCAATGGTCCACATCGCCTCGCCGCGTGTGACGATGGCACAAGTGCGCGCGCTGATCGCCGTTGCCGAAGCAGGCAGCTATGCAGGCGCAAGTGCCACTACCGGCCTGTCGCAACCGACATTGCACCGCGCCATAAGTGACCTGTCGATCAGCCTACGGCGTGACCTGGTCGAGCGACGGGGCAAAGGTATTGCATTCACGGACGCGGGACGGCGTACGGTTCGCGCCTTCCGGCTGGCACGCGCCGAACTCGTGGCCGGCCTGTCCGAACTGACGGCGCTGCGAGGCCGGGAGACAGGGCGGATCACCATCGGCGCCATGCCGCTGTCGCGTGCAAGACTCCTCCCTTCGGCTGTAACGCGCTTTCATCGCAATCACCCGGAAGTCGAAATCCGCATCGTCGAAGGGTCGCACGCCGAACTGATCGAGCCATTGCGAGATGGCGAAATCGACCTGCTGATCGGCGCCCTGCGCGACCCATCACCTGGCGATGACGTGGTGCAGACGCCCTTGTTCGACGACCAGCCGATCGTGCTGGGACGCGCAAAGCACCCGCTGGCACAGCAAGCGACGGCCGACGCGAAAATACTGGCGGCCTACCCATGGACGATTTCGGCACCCGGCACGCCGCTGCGCCTGTTGTGGGAAAGGATGTTTCAGCGCGCTGGAGTGAGCGTCCCCCCGGTGCCGGTCGAATGCGGATCGGTAATCACCATTCGCCAGATGCTGCTCGACAGCGATTTCCTCACGCTGTTGTCGCCTGATCAGGTTGCGGTCGAACTGGAGGCGGGATGGCTGGCACGGATCGGCAAGCCATCGACCGAACTCCGCCGAACGATCGGCGTCACGACCCGCAACGGATGGCGTCCAACCGGAATGCAGCAAATGATGCTGGCCGACATAAGAGCGTCACTTAGCTAAATATTATAACAGCGAAGCCATTTCAATTGGTCGCGCAATGGGCATGGGCTTAGCCAGCTTCCATGCGCATGCAGGTTGCCCTGATCGGATTCGGAGAGGCCGGATCGACCTTCGCCTCGGCAGCGGGGTGGAACGGTGCGACGACAGCATTTGATCGGCTTACCGATAGCGAAAGTACCCGTGCGGGAATGCTGGCGCGCTATTCCAGCAGCCACGTCGATGGCAAGACGACATTGGCCGATGCGATGGGATCGACAAACGCAGCGCTGAGCGTGGTAACGGCCGAGCAGGCGTTGGCGGTGGCGCACGATGCTGCGCGGCATGTCGAGCATGGCAGTTTCTATTTCGACATGAATTCCGTCGCTCCCGAAACGAAACGTGACGCTGCGCGCGTCATCGAAGCGGTCGGTGGGCGCTATGTCGATGTTGCGGTGATGTCACCGGTCGATCCCGCCCGGCTGAATGTGCCGTTGCTCGTGTCTGGACCACATGCAGACGATGGCAAGGCCGTGCTGCAAATGCTGGGCTTCACCAACGTCCGCGTCCTGCCGGGTGATGTCGGGCGTGCATCATCAGTCAAGATGATCCGGTCTGTGATGGTCAAGGGAATCGAGGCACTGACCGCAGAAATGCTGCTTGCAGGCGAAGCGGCAGGCGTTACCGACGAAGTACTGGCCTCGCTTGGTGATGGCTGGGCCAAACGCGCCGATTACAATCTCGACCGCATGCTGGTTCATGGCACGCGGCGCGCGGCAGAAATGCGCGAAGTTGCCAAAACACTCGAAGCACTGGGCGTCGCCCCCGCGATGACGCGCGCAACGGTCCAGCGCCAATCCGAATTCGGGGCCATCGACGCGGGATCGCCCGATGGCTTGTCTGCTAAATTGAGGCTTGCCGCATGATCATCGACTGTCACGGCCATTATACCGTCCTGCCGCCTGCGCATGATGCGTGGCGCGAAGCGCAGAAGACCGCCTTCAAGGCCGGGGAGGCAACGCCCCCCTACCCTGTCATTACCGACGACGAGATCCGGCAAACCATCGAGGCGAACCAGTTGCGCCTTTTGCGCGAACGCGGTGCCGACATGACGATCTTTTCTCCCCGTGCGTCCGCAATGGCCCCGCATGTCGGCGACCAGGGCGTCGCGATTGCATGGGCGCGGGCGTGCAACGACCTGATCGCACGGGTCGCAAACCTGTATCCCGCGATCTTCGCACCCGTGTGCATGTTGCCGCAGTCGCCCGGCTCAGACCTGTCGGCGTCGGTTGCCGAACTCGAACGCTGCGTCGACATGGGCTTTATCGGCTGTAACCTGAACCCGGATCCCGGCGGCGGGCATTTCCAGTCGCCACCACTGACCGACCCGTTCTGGTTCCCGATCTACGAAAAGATGGTGGAGTTGGACGTGCCCGCGATGATCCACGTGTCGGGGTCGTGTAATCCGGGGCTGCACGCCACCGGGGCCTATTACATTGCCGCAGACACCATTGCGTTCATGCAACTGATCGAGGGCGATCTGTTCGCCCGCTTTCCGACGTTGCGCTTCATCATTCCGCATGGCGGCGGTGCGGCCCCCTATCACTGGGGACGCTACCGGGGTCTGGCAGACATGCTGAAGAAACCCGACCTCTCGGGGCATGTGATGAACAACGTGTTCTTCGATACCTGCGTCTATCACCAGCCGGGCATCAACCTGTTGGCCGATGTCATCGAGAACAAGAATATTTTATTCGGCAGCGAGATGGTCGGGGCGGTGCGCGGTATCGATCCGACGACCGGCCATTATTTCGACGACACCAAACGCTATGTCGATGCGCTCGATATCAGCGACGAAGAGCGGCACGCCATTTTCGAGGGGAATGCGCGTCGGGTGTTTCCACGTCTCGATGCGATCCTGAAGGGAAGAGGGCTGTGATCCAGAATATCCACGAGTATCTGGCCGAAATGGATGACATTCCGGGAACCCGGGTGTTCACCGCGAAGCGGGCGCGCGCGGGATATCATATGAACCAGTTCGCGATGAGCCTGATGACCGCTGAAAATCGCGCACGCTTCAAGGCTGACGAAAAGGCCTATCTCGACGAATGGTCGCTGACCGACGAGCAAAAGGAAGCACTGCTCGCGCGCGACTACAACCGTTGCCTCGACCTTGGCGGCAACGTCTATTTTCTGGCGAAGCTGTTTTCGACCGACGGTTTCAGCTTTGCCCAGGCGGTCTCGACAATGACCGACATGAATTTCGAGGACTACACGGCGATGATGGTCGCGGGCGGCCGCTCGCCGGTAGGACAGCGCTCGATCAAGGGAGGCTGTTGAGATGGCACGCATTACCGCCGGGGTCGGATCAAGCCATGTGCCGTTGCTCGGCGTGGCATCAGACCAGAACAAGACCGGAGACGCGTACTTCAAGCCGATCTTTGCCGGCTATGAGTGGACGAAGGCGTGGGAGGCAGAACAAAAACCTGACGTCGTCATCCTGGTCTACAACGATCACGCCAGTGCGTTCGACATGAAGATCATCCCGACCTTCGCGATCGGCTGCGGCGAGCGGTACAAGCCAGCCGACGAAGGCTGGGGGCCGCGTCAGGTTCCAGATGTCGAGGGACACCCCGACCTCGCCTGGCATATCGCACAGAGTCTGATCCTCGACGAATTCGATATGACGATTATCAACGAGATGGATGTCGACCACGGGTTGACGGTGCCGCTGACAATGATGTTCGGCAAACCCGACGTCTGGCCGGTGAAGGTCATCCCCCTCGCTGTCAACGTGGTCACCTACCCGCCTCCCTCGGGCAATCGTTGCTGGGCGCTGGGCGAGGCAATCGCCCACGCGGTCGCGAGCTTTCCCGAAGACCTGAACGTGCAGATATGGGGGACCGGCGGCATGAGCCATCAGCTCCAGGGGCCGCGCGCGGGGCTGATCAATCCCGAATGGGACAACCGCTTTCTCGACCTGATGACGGGCGACAGCGATGCGGCGCGCTTCATCCCCCACATAGAATATCTCCGCGAAACTGGCTCCGAAGGGATCGAAATGGTCATGTGGCTTATCATGCGTGGCGCGTTGGGAAAGACGACGCGGCCGCTTCACCGTCACTACCATGTGCCGTGCAGCAATACGGCAATAGGACATATCGTGCTGGAGCCGGTCGCATGAGGATTGCACTCGCAGGTGCCGGCGCGTTCGGGGAAAAGCATCTCGACGGGCTGAAGTTGATCGACGGTGTCGAAATCGTTTCGATCATTTCGCGAACCGCTGAACAGGCTGCGTCGGTTGCCGAGAAATATGGCGCGAAACACAGTTCGACCGAGCTGGCCGATGCGCTTGCCCGCGACGACGTCGATGCGGTCATCCTTTGCACGCCGACGCAGATGCACGCCGAACAGGCGATCGCTTGCATGGCCGCAGGCAAACACGTGCAGGTCGAAATTCCACTGGCGGACTCGCTGGCCGATGCGGAGGCGGTCCTTGCCAAGCAGCAGGAAACCAGCCTGACCTGCATGGTCGGCCACACCCGGCGCTTCAATCCGTCACATCAATACGTCCACAACCGCATCACGGCGGGCGAATTCAACATCCAGCAGATGGACGTGCAAACCTATTTCTTCCGTCGCAAGAACATGAATGCGAAGGGTCAGCCACGCAGCTGGACCGACCATCTGCTGTGGCATCATGCCGCGCACACGGTCGATCTGTTCGCCTATCAGGCAGGGCCGATCGTCAAGGCGAACGCGATCGCGGGGCCGCTTCATCCCGAACTCGGTATCGCGATGGATATGTCGATCCAGCTGAAGGCCGAAAGCGGTGCGATCTGCACGCTGTCGCTCAGCTTCAACAACGACGGACCGCTCGGTACCTTCTTCCGCTACATCGGCGACAGCGCGACCTACATTGCGCGCTACGACGACCTGGTCACGGGCAAGGAAGAGCCGATCGACCTGGCGGGTGTCGCGGTATCGAACAACGGCATCGAGTTGCAGGACCGCGAATTCGTCGCTGCCATCCGCGAAGGCCGCGAACCCAATTCGAGCGTGGCGCAAGTGCTGCCCTGCTACCGGGTGCTGGACATGCTGGAAAAACAACTGACGGCATGAAAACGCAGGTTGCGATTATCGGTGCAGGTCCGGCAGGACTGTTGCTCGGCCATTTGCTGCGCGCCGAGGGCATTGATTGCGTCATCGTCGAGCGTACCTCGCAGGCGCGCGTTCAGGAGCGCATTCGGGCGGGCGTTCTCGAGCGGACGACCACCGACCTGCTTCACCGGCTGGGTATCGACGAACGGCTGAACCGTGAAGGAATGCTGGAAGAAGGATTCGCGCTTGCCGATGGCGAGCGGCTGATCCGCATCGACACCTTTGCGCTGACCGGCAAGCACGTTACCGTTTATGGCCAGACCGAGGTCACAAAAGACCTGATCGATGCAGCACCCGCGCGCGGTCTGGAGATTGTCTGGGAAGCGACGGACGTCGCCCTGCGCGATGTGGAGAGCGACACACCCTATCTGACCTGGGGTGACGGCAAGCGGCTCGATTGCGAATTCATTGCCGGATGCGACGGATTTCACGGTGCTTCACGACAGGCTATTCCGGCTGGCGTGCGGCGCGAGTTCGAGCGGGTTTATCCGTTCGGCTGGCTTGGCATTCTGGCCGATGTGCCGCCGTGCCATCGCGAGCTGATCTATGCCAACCATGATCGCGGCTTTGCTCTGGCCAGCATGCGGTCGCCCACCCGCAGCCGATATTATGTGCA
Source organism: Sphingomonadales bacterium (assembly GCA_040004295.1). Taxonomy (GTDB): domain Bacteria; phylum Pseudomonadota; class Alphaproteobacteria; order Sphingomonadales; family Sphingomonadaceae; genus Sphingomonas_O. Next base: position 10,323 of record JBDUBD010000031.1, read on the forward strand.
GGTGCCGGTGGATGAGGACATTGGATTGTGGCCCGATGAGCGGCTGTGGGACGAGCTGGCGCTACGCCTGCCACAGGTTGCCGACACGATTACCCGTGGACCTGCACTGGAAAAATCCATCGCGCCGTTGCGGTCGTTCGTGTCGGAGCCGATGCGGCACGGGCGACTGTTCCTTGCGGGCGATTCGACGCACATCGTTCCGCCGACGGGCGCCAAAGGGCTGAACCTTGCCGCGTCTGACGTCGCCTATCTGTCCGATGCCCTGATCGGGCATTACAAGCACGCCGACCGCGACGGGATCGCCGGTTATTCGGCCAAGGCGCTCGCACGCGTCTGGAAGGCCGAACGGTTCAGCTGGCAACTGACCAAGCTGATGCACCGTTTTCCCGAAGACGGACCGTTCGAGCGGCGCATGCAGATCGCCGAGCTCGACTATATTGCGTCATCGGTCGCCGCACAGACTGCGATTGCGGAAAACTATGTCGGATTGCCGCTGTAACCAGTCATAGCGGACCAATCTGAGCGCAGCAAAAGGGGCGGCCCCTTCCTTCCTGTTACCCCGCCACAATAATCACGGCAACGCATGTCCTTCAATCACGGCAACGCATGTCCTTCTAAATTCCGGCTGCCGGCAACTCCAGTTTGCATACGCGGGGCAGAATGGAGAGAAGTATCGGGGCGGAATCCCGGAGACGCGGGGAGCGTGCGCGGCTGGCGACAGAACCGTGTGCGGTGCGGATATGGCCGCGCCGAGCGAGCAGGCACCGACGACGGCAATCGATAGCGGGATGCTGGTGCCGCCAGCGATCAGGACACCGCCGATGAGATAAGCGCCAGCAATTCGTCTTCGTGCGTCGTCGTGTCGAGCCTGTGCTTGATCGAGCGCATGCCAACGCGGACAGTCTCCGCCACCTTGCGCGCGACGTAGACTTCGCTTGCCGGATCGGCACCGACCAGCACGACCGCAAGGCCGGGAACGACGCCGGAGGTTTCGCGCAAATGGGCAACCGCAGCGGCGGTCTCCGTGGACAGCGTCCGTGCAAGCGCGCGCCCGTCGATCGTCGCGACCATTGGCTGTCAGTTCCTGAAAACGACGGTGCGCGACCCGTTGAGCAGCACCCGGTCCTCCAGATGATGCGCGACGGCGGTCGCCAGGACACGCCTCTCTATGTCGCGCCCCTTGCGAACCATGTCATCGGGGGTGTCGGCGTGGCTGACCGCCTCGACATCCTGCGCGATGATCGGCCCTTCATCCAGGTCGGCGGTGACATAGTGCGCGGTCGCGCCGATCATCTTTACCCCACGGGTATGTGCCTGGTGATAGGGCTTGGCACCCTTGAAGCCGGGCAGGAAGCTGTGGTGGATGTTGATACAGCGCCCAGAAAGATAGCCGGCAAAGTCGTCCGACAGGATCTGCATGTAGCGCGCCAGCACAATCAGGTCGGCACCGGTTTGTTCGACGATGCCTTTGATCTGTGCTTCCTGCGCGGGCTTGGTCGCGGCCGTGACGGGCAAGTGATGATAGGGAATGTCACCGATCATCGAGATGTTGAGCGCGCGGCTCGGGTGATTGGAGACGATACCGACGACATCCATCGCCAGTTCGCCGATCCGCACGCGGTAGAGCAGGTCGCCCAGACAGTGATCGAACTTCGATACCAGCAGCAGCACGCGTTGACGCTCGGCGGCGGCGCGCAGTCGCCAGGCCATGCCGTGCTCGGCCGCAACCGGGGCAAACGCCTCGCGCAGACTGTCCACGGTTACTGCAGGATCGATCAACTCGAACACCACGCGCATGAAAAAGCGGTTGGTCTGCCGGTCGTCGAATTGCTGCGCGTCGAGAATGTTGCCGCCGCGCGCCGCCAGGAAACCTGCGACCACGACCACAAGTCCAGGTCGGTCGTCGCACGATAGCGTCAGAGTACAGGTTTCGGTCACGCTTCCCCCCCTCGCTGACCCGCGTCGTAGGCGCCGATCCAATCGACCGTTTTCGTCAAACCGCCAAACGGATAGAAGTGCAAGCGCACCGCGCCGTGTTCCGGCCCGATCCCCCGCGCCAACGCATCGACCAACGTATCCGGGCCAGCGGTGCCAAGCAGCCGGGTCAGCGATATGCCATATTTGGCCATTATGTTCGCCGACGCGCCGACACCGCAATGGGCGGCGAAGCGCAGCAGAGTCTTGATCCCAGCCGGACCCGGCACGCCGATGCGTACCGGCGCGTCGATGCCACGTGCGCGCAATTCTCTGAGCCAGGCCAGGAACGGCGCGGCGTCGAAGCCAAACTGCGTGACGATCAGCGGCGCCATGCCACGCGCTTCGATCTCGGTCCGTTTTTCGTCAAGCGCACGCCAGAGCGCGGCGCGGTCCATCGCGGGATGGCCATCGGGATGGCCAGCTATACCGATCGCCTTGATGCCGTGCTTTTCGAGTAACCCGGTGCGCACCACCGCCAGCGTATCAGCAAACGGCCCGTCCGGCACTGGCGGGTCGCCTGCGATGACGAACATCCGTTCGACGCCGGCTTCCCCGGTCGCGCGCTCGATCATCGCGGCAAGATCGGCGTGCGATGCAAGTCGGCGCGCAGACAAGTGCGGCATCGGTTCGAAGCCCAGCGAACGGACAATAACCGCAGCGGCAATGCGCGCATCAATTGTCTCGCCCGGCAGAAAGGTGATGGCGACCGGCGTTTCTGGCGCAATCATCGGCGCAGCAGCTTTCAGTGCCTCGACATCCTTCGCGGTGATCTCGAGCGAATAGCCGTCGGTCATTACCGGAGGGGCGGCGACCGCCCAGGCGGGGTGGATGGCACTACTGGCGTTGATATCCCGTCTCCCAAAACAACCACTGCGATTTTTCGCTTGCCACGCCTTATTTAGTCGCTCAATATTCATATACAAGAATTATTCATAAACATGAAAAATAAGGAGTGAAGATGCGATTGACGTCGGCGTCACAGCTGGTTCTGCTGCCAGGACTGCTCTGCGACGCCCGCATCTTCGCCGCACAGGTCGCGTGCTTTCCCGACGCGGTGGCGGTCGACGGATTTGGTACGTTGCGCTCGATCGCAGATATGGCAGTCCGCGCGCTTGCTGCGGCTCCCGGTCGCATCGCGTTACTTGGTCATTCGATGGGTGCGCGGGTTGCGCTTGAAGCGTGGCGGCTCGCGCCTGAGCGGATCGACCGACTTGCGCTCGTCAGTACCGGCGTCCACCTGCCGCGGGCGGGTGAGGCGGAAAAGCGCTTCACCCTGCGCGACCTCGGTCGCTCAGACGGCGCGGAAGCACTGGTCGATCGCTGGTTGCCGCCGATGGTCGCGCCCTCACGCATTGGCGACGACGCCCTGAATCAGCCGCTGCGCGCAATGTGCGTCGATGCCGGCGTCGATGCCTATGCTGCACAGATCGAGGCGCTGCTCGACCGGCCGGAGGCGGAATCAGTGCTGCCGACGATCGATTGCCCGACTCTCGTGATGGTCGGACGCGAGGATGCCTGGAGCCCGCCCGCACAGCACGTAGCCATAGCGGCGGCGGTTCCCGACGCCGAACTGGTCGTCGTTGAGGGCGTCGGCCACATGCTGCCCGCCGAGGCGCCCAATGAATTCAACGCCGCAATCGCTGACTGGCTGTCGCGACCGGCCCGACACACCCGAACAGGAGACAGGTAAATGACCGAAACAAGCCTTGAAACCATATTGGCTGACGGACGCAACGTCGTCGAATTCCTTCGCAATCAACAGGTCGGGCCTAACGCCTATCCCGGCGTGCCCGCAGAATATTCAAACTGGCGAAGCGAGCAGCAGGCGTGGGCGCAGACGTGCGTGCTGTTCAACCAGTCCTATCACATGGTCGATCTGGAGGTGTCGGGGCCGGACGCGTTCACGATGCTCAACCATCTGGGCGTCAACAGCTTTAAGGGCTTCATCCCCGACCGTGCAAAGCAGTTCGTGCCTGTCACCCCCGACGGCTACGTCATCGGCGACGTCATCCTGTTCTACCTCGAGGAAAACCGCTTCAACCTGGTCGGTCGCGCGCCCGTGATCGAGTGGGTTGAATATCACGCCCAGACCGGCGACTGGAACGTGACCGCGATCCGCGACGAGCGCACCGCCGTCCGTCCCGACCCTGAGAACCGCAAGTCCTATCGCTTCCAGCTCCAGGGGCCAAATGCGATGCAGACGCTGGAAAAGGCGATGGGGCAGACCCCGCCCGACCTCAAATTCTTCCACATGACCACCATCCAAATTGCCGGTTGCCAGGTTCGCGCGCTGCGTCACGGCATGGCGGGGCAACCGGGTTACGAGCTGTTCGGCCCGTGGGCGGAAGGCGAGACAGTGCGTCAGGCACTGATCGCGGCGGGCAAGGATTTCGGCCTCACGCTGGTCGGCGGGCGAACCTATTCGTCGAACACGATCGAATCGGGCTGGATACCCTCCCCCCTGCCCGCAACCTATACAGGCGCGGCACTAAAGCCCTATCGCGATTGGCTGACCGCCAATTCTTACGAGGGCAAGGCTTCGATCGGCGGCAGCTATGTCCCCGACAGCATCGAAGGCTATTATCTGACGCCATGGGACCTGGGGTACGGCCCGTTCGTCAAGTTCGACCATGATTTCATCGGCCGCGAAGCACTAGAGCGAATGGCGGGACAGCCGCATCGCAAAAAGGTGACTCTTGCACTCGACACCGAGGATGTGCTGCGCGTTATCAGCTCGGCATTACAAAAGGGGGACCGCGCGAAATACATGGAGTTCCCGTCGGCGGTGTATTCGATGCATCCCTATGACTCGGTGCTGATCGACGGAAAGCTCGCCGGAATTTCAACCTGGATCGCCTACAGCGCCAACGAGGGCAAGATGCTGACGCTGGCAATGCTCGACGCCGAACATGCCGAGCCAGGCACGCAGGTAACGCTGCTGTGGGGTGAACCTGACGGCGGCACACTCAAGCCTACAGTCGAGCGCCATGTCCAAACCGAGATCCGCGCGACTGTCAGCCCGGTGCCCTATTCGGAAGTCGCGCGCGACAGTTACGCCGACAGCTGGCGCACACGGCAGCCGGTATGACGCCGACAATCGCCACGACTCACGTCGGCAGCCTGCCGCGCGGCCCGGAACTGACCCCGCTGCTGCTCGCGCGCGACGCGGGCGAACCCTATGATACTGTGGCATTCGACGCGACCGTCCAGGCAGCGATTGACGCCGCAGTGACGGCGCAGGTGGATGCCGGGGTGACGATCGTCAGCGACGGCGAACTGGGCAAGGTTGGCTATTCGACCTACATCATCGAGAGGCTGTCGGGCTTCGGCGGGCACACCGATCGCAAGCCAGCGCTCGACCTGGCCCCCCTGCCCGAGCTGCGCACGAAACTCGCGGCGATCATGGGGGCGCAGGAATTCACGCGTGCCGCATGCGTCAGCGATGTGAAGCTTGTGAACCTCCAGCCGCTGCACGACGATATTCGCCGCTTCCGTACCGCGCTCGACCGGCATGGGCGCGGCACGCGGGCATTCATGAACTCGGCGTCGCCGGGGCTGATCACTGCGTTTCAGGCGAACGCCCATTACCCGACGCACGATGCCTATTTGTCCGCACTGGTCGATGCGATGCGACCCGAATACGAAGCAATTGCCGCCGCGGGGTTCGACCTGCAACTGGATTGTCCCGACCTCGCAATGTCGCGCCATACCGGTTATCAGGACATGGACGAACCGGAGTTCCTGAGGACGATCGCCGCGAACGTCGAGGCGCTGAACGCGGCCACCGCCAACATCTCCGCGAACAGGATGCGGATGCATATCTGCTGGGGCAATTACGAAGGTCCGCACGACCACGATATTCCGCTCGAAAAGATCATCGACATCGTTCTGAAGGCGCGTCCGGCCACGATCCTTTTCGAAGCGGCCAATCCCAGGCATGAGCATGAATGGACGATCTGGCGCGACGCCAGGCTGCCTGATGACAAACTGCTGGCGCCGGGGCTGATCGACACTTGCTCGAACTATGTCGAGCATCCCGAACTGATCGCTCAGCGTATTGCGCGGTTCGTCGATATCGTTGGCGCTGATCGGGTCATCGCCAGCACCGACTGCGGCTTCGGTACGTTTGCCGGCTATGGCAAGATCGATCCGGCGGTAACGTGGAAGAAGCTGCGCGCGCTGCGTGAAGGCGCTGACCTCGCTGCGGAGCGGGCGGCTTGACCCAGCGACCGCTCCCGCAATTTCCGAACGAAGGACATGGCATGGCGGGATCGTATGCCGATACTCTGAACTGCGATCCCGCCGAACTCGACCAAATTCCGGGCACGACGATCTTTGCAACGGCATGCTCGCACCAAACGTATGGGCTCCACCGGTTCTGGAGGCAGCGTACGTGAGCGAGCGTCTGTCCGATACCGATCGGCGCGCGATCGAATGGGACTGCGCGCGGCTGATCAACCTCTACGCCAATGCGAACGACGCCGGCGATTGGGAGGCCGTCGCGTCACTCTATGCACTGGATGGCATAATGACGCGCCCGACCGCGCCCGACGATCCGATCGTGGGCAGCGCGGCGATTTTGGCGGCGTTTCGCGCACGGCCTGCGCGGACGACGCGCCACATCTGTGCGAACATTGTCATAGAGGTCGAGAGCGCGACCGCTGCACGCGGCGAAAGCGCGATGTTGATGTTCACGGGCGCATCGGCGCCGCTGGTCGGGTCGTTTCACGACCGCTTCATCCTGACGGCCACTGGCTGGCGCTTCGCCGAGCGGCGCGGATCGCTGGTGTTCGTCCCCTGACCTTTTCCGCTGCATTCGACGGGGTATAAGCCGACATGGCCGACGCTTCCCCCCCCGCGACCGTCAAATCGGCGATGCGCACGCTCGACATTGTCGAATATGTGGTGTCTCGCGCCCGGCCGCTGATCGCGCAGGAAATCGCCGGCGCACTCGCGATCCCGGTTAGCAGCCTGTCATACCTGCTGACGACCCTGGTCGAACGCGGCTATCTGGCGCGCGAGGGGCGGCGTTACACCGCCGGGCCGGGTCTCGAACGGCTTAAGGCGCATGCGCGTGTGTTCAGTCTGGCCGACACTGTCGCGCCCCTCGTCCGCACCTTGCGCATCCAGCTCAACGAGACAACGTCGTTCTTCGTCCGCAGCGACTGGGAAGTCGAGGCGCTCGTTACCGAAACCAGCGATCATGCCTTGCGCTACGCCGTTCAGACTGGCGCGAGTGCGCCGCTGCACGGTTTTTCGGCCGGCAAGGCCCTGCTTGCGGCGATGGATGACGATGAACTGGTGGGCTATTTCACCGAAGTCGAGCGCCGCGCTTTCACGCCAACGACAATCGTTAGCGAAGCCGGACTGCGGGCGGAGATCGCCAGTATCCGCGCGACCGGCATCGCGCGAACGATCGAGGAGCACACTCCTGGAATTTACGGGTTTGGCCGTGTCGCGCTGATCGACGGTGAAGTGGTGGGCGCCATCAGCGTAGCGATACCGGTCGTCCGATTTGACACTGCGGTGGAACAGCGCGTGGTCAAACTCCTGACGCGCGCCACGGATCTTCTAGGCCTGACCTGACGTCGCAGCAAATCCATCGCGGATCGACGTGCTACAGTAGCTTTGTCGTCACTGCACTCTCCCTTGACTCATAGTTATTAGTATGTGTTACATACAATAATCGCGAGACTCAAGCTCTCGCAAATTGGAGAGACGCATGACCTGGATAACCAACCGCTGGTATGTCGCCGCATGGGACAGTGAGGTCGATCGCGCGCCGATCGCCCGGACGATCTGCGGCGAGTCTGTGATGCTCTATCGCAAGCTCGACCGTATGGTGGTGGCGATGCGCGACGCATGCCCGCACCGGCTGCTGCCGTTGTCGATGGGTATCAAGGAAGGCGATTCAATCCGCTGCCGCTATCACGGGTTACTGATTGGTTCGGACGGTGCCGCGACCGAAATGCCGGTGAAGTCGGAACCGGTACCCAAGGCGGTCTGCGCGACGCTGTACCCGGTGGTGGAGAAGCATCGCTTCGTCTGGATATGGATCGGCGACGCAGCAAAGGCCGATCCCGCGACAATCCCCGATTTCTGGCCGTGCAGCGCACCTGGCTGGACGTTCGATGGCGGCTACAATTACGTCGCCTGCGACTATCGGCTGATCATCGATAACCTCATGGACCTCAGCCACGAGACCTATGTCCACCAAGACTCTATTGGCCAGCTCGAGATCAACGAAACCCCGATCGAGACGATCGTCGAGGGCCATACAGTGCGCGTCGAGCGCTGGATGCCGGGAATCGAGCCACCGCCGCTGTGGCGCGACGCACTAAAGGCCGATGGCCCTGTCGATCGCTGGCAAATCTGTCACTTCGTCGAGCCGTCGGCGGTGCTGATCGACGTCGGCGTCGCGCCCGTTGGATCGGGTGCCACCCCCAGCCATCACGACCAGGGTGTCCGCGGGATGGTGATCGACGCGATGACGCCCGAAAGCGAGGACACCACGCATTACTTCTGGGGCATGGCGCGCAACTTCGATATCAACGACGCCGGCTTCACCGCGCGGTTTAAGGCACAGCAAGGCGAAGTGTTCGCTGAAGACGTCGAGGTTCTCGAAGCGCAGCAGAAATCGATGCTTGCCAATCCGGACATGAAACTGCGCGGCTATTCGATCGATCAGGGCACAGTCCGCGCTCGCGCCATTATTGCGCGGCTGGCGGCGGCGGAACTGGTGGATGATTGACTCAGCATTTTGCCGACTACTACGCTCACCGACGCCCAGAAATTGTTGCCAAGCATAACATAATCGCGCATCGTCACCGCAATTATAAGGGGAGAGCGATGGCTGCCACCGATCCGCGAACGATCATCGAGTCGGCTCCGATGTCCCGCTTCCAGTGGGGCATGGTTGCGACGATGGTGGGGTTGAATGCTCTCGACGGGTTCGACGTACTGTCGATCAGCTTCGCGTCACCCGGCATCGCCACGGCATGGGGGATTGATCGCGCCGCGCTCGGCTTCGTGCTATCGATGGAATTGATCGGCATGGCGATCGGATCGCTGATTCTGGGCGGCGTTGCCGACCGGATCGGGCGACGCGCGACAATCCTCAGCTGTCTGGTTGTCATGGCGTGCGGCATGTTCGGCGCATCAACCGCACATGACGTGACGACACTATCAGCGTGGCGCGTCCTCACGGGCCTCGGCATCGGCGGGATGCTGGCCGCAACAAACGCAGCGGTCGCCGAAGCCGCCAACGTGAAACGCCGCGCGCTGTGCGTCGTGCTGATGGCGGGTGGCTATCCGGTTGGTAGCGTCATCGGCGGGTCGATCTCGGCGGTGCTGCTGGCTCGATACGACTGGCCGGCGGTGTTCGTATTCGGATCAATCGCTACGCTGTGCTTCATTCCGCTCGTGTTGTGGCGAGCGCCTGAATCGATCGCCTTCCTGATGCACAAGCGCCCAGCCGACGCGCTCGCGCGGATCAACGCGACGCTTGCGCGAATGGGGCATCCAACCATCGACGCACTGCCTGACCCCGAGCCCAAGCCGGCAAAGGTGCCGCTCGCCGAACTCTTCGCGCCGACGCTGTCTCGCGCGACGATCCTGCTAACGCTTGCGTACCTTACGCACATCATGACCTTTTATTTCATCCTGAAATGGATCCCGAAGATCGTCGTCGACATGGGTTTCCCGCCGTCGATGGCGGCCGGTGTGCTGGTTTGGGCCAGTGTCGGCGGCGCGAGCGGATCGCTGGTTCTGGGTCTTCTGACGGCGCGTGTACGGTTGTTCTCGCTCACGATCGCAGCGATGATCCTGTCTACCCTGCTCGTCATCGCCTTTGGGCAGGGTCAAAGCGACCTCGCCGGCCTGTCGACCATTGCGGCGCTAACGGGCTTCGTCACCAATGCCGGCGTCGTCGGCCTGTACGCGCTGGTCGCCCAGACCTTCCCGACCAGCGTGCGCGCCACAGCAACCGGGTTTGTCATCGGCGTCGGCCGTGGCGGATCGGCACTGGCGCCGGCGCTTGCAGGGCTGTTGTTCGCTGCCGGATACGGGTTGTCGGCTGTGGCGCTGCTGATGGCGCTCGGCTCGACGGTTGCGGCGTGCGCGCTACTCGGCATGCGGCGACAGGCAGTCGCCGCTTGAGGCTGGGCGCTTCCCCGCCTATCGCCCGGCACGCATAGCGCGGGAACAACATGGCAGCGGTCAGCGACGAAGATACTGCAACAGGGTTGGGCGTACTCGGCGACCTGGTCGGCTATCACATGCGCCGTGCCTCGGGAGTGATCGCCAACGACTTCAACCGCGCGATCGCCGGCACCGGGATGCGCCAGGTGCTGTTCGGCATCTTGTCGATCATCTCGGCCAACCCCGGCATCAACCAGGGCAATATCGGCCGTGCTCTGGGCATCCAGCGCGCCAACATGGTCAGTTTGGTGAATGAGTTGATCGACCAAGGGTTGGTCCAGCGGGAGACAGACGCCGACGATCGCCGCGCCTTTTCGCTGACGCTGACGACGAGCGGCGAAGCAATGGTCGAAACATGCCTGGAGCGCATCCGCGCGCACGAGAACAGTCTGATGTCCGACCTGTCCCCCGACGAGCGCGCCACCCTGGTCGATCTGCTCGGGCGGATCGAGGCGCGGGAAACCTGACGAGCGGTTACTCGACCGTGCCTTGATCAACCGATCGGGACGGCAGGCATGAGGACGCTGCCGCGATCCTTTAGATCGCCCCCTGGTGACATCGTCACAAGCATCAGCGGTTCACCCCTTCGTAAAAATCTGATTGCACGCGCAACAACAATACGCTATCTCACATAACAATAATTAGGAGAGGAACCATGGCAACCATCGCTGAACTGCGTCACCGCACCTTCGATCGTTTCAACCCGGTGACCGGGGCGGTTGCGACGACGGCCCAAGCTGCCAGCGTCGCCGATGCGAATGCTGCAGTGGATGCGGCGGCCGCCGCCTTTCCGGCTTGGTCCGCGCTTGGCCCGAATGCGCGGCGCGCGCTACTCAACAAGGCCGCCGACGCGCTCGCGGCCAAAGCCGATGATTTCGTCGATGCGATGATGGGCGAGATCGGCGCGACCGAGGGCTGGGCGCGTTTCAACCTGATGCTGGCGGTCGGCATGGTGCGCGAGGCCGCTGCGCTGACCACACAGATTGCCGGCGAAGTGATCCCCTCGGACAAGCCTGGCTGTATCGCCATGGCCCTGCGCGAACCGGTTGGTGTCATGCTCGGTATCGCACCGTGGAACGCGCCGATCATCCTGGGCGTGCGTGCGGTCGCGGTGCCGCTGGCGTGCGGCAACACCGTCGTACTCAAGGCGAGCGAACAATGCCCGCGCACCCACAAGTTGATCGCCGAAGCCTTCGCCGAGGTTCTGCCCGAAGGCGCGGTCAGCATTGTCACCAATGCCCCCGAAGATGCCGCCGAAATCGTCGGTGCGCTGATCGATCACCCTGAGGTCAAGCGCATCAATTTCACCGGCTCGACCCATGTCGGCAAGATCATAGCGCAACGCGCGGCCGGGCAACTCAAGCCCGTCCTGCTTGAACTGGGCGGCAAGGCCCCGTTGATCGTGCTCGATGATGCCGATCTCGACGAAGCCGTGAAAGCGGCAGCGTTCGGCGCGTTCATGAATTCGGGCCAGATCTGCATGTCGACCGAACGGATCATCGTCGTCGATGCGGTTGCAGACGCGTTTGTTGCAAAGTTCAAAGCGAAGGTCGGTACAATGCCGGTCGGCGATCCCCGCGAAGGCAAGACTCCACTCGGCGCGGTGGTCGATCAAAAGACCGTCGATCATGTAAAAGGACTGATCGCCGACGCGATCGGTGCCGGCGCGGTGCAGGTTAACGGAGGCGAGAGCAACGGGGTACTCATGCCCGCCCATGTCATCGACAAGGTGACGCCGACCATGAAACTTTTCCGCGACGAAAGCTTCGGCCCCGTCGTCGGTATCATCCGCGCCCGTGACGAAGCGCACGCGATCGAGCTGGCCAACGACACCGACTATGGCCTGTCGGCCGCGGTGTTCACCCGCGACACCGCGCGTGGGCTCCGCGTCGCGCGCCAGATCAAGTCGGGCATCTGTCACGTCAACGGCTCGACCGTGCATGACGAGGCGCAGATGCCGTTCGGCGGCACCAAGTCCTCGGGCTATGGTCGCTTCGGCGGCAAGGCCGGCATCGACGCCTTCACCGAACTGCGCTGGATCACCATCGAGACCCAGCCGGGCCATTATCCCATCTGATCGCAGGAGACCTGGCGTGATCCGCACATTGATGACGGCGTGCGCAGTTGCGCTGACAACCGGAGCTTCGGCGCAGTGGTCGATGTCGTTAATGCTGGCGTTCGCACAGCGTCGGAAGCCGTCACCGCCCAGATCGCGCGGGGAGAGCCGGTCGCGACCGACTCTTATTATTTCCGTACCTCTCCCCGCTTTACCGTGGCGGCGGGAAACCACGAATGGCTGCGCCGAACGATGTTTGTCGCGCGCGGCATCCGCAAGCCCGATCATGTTGTGATCGATTTCTACGCGGTCGATTGACCGTCCCTTCCACCAATTCTTGAGGAACGCACATGACTAATCTCAGCAGCAACGGCGTAGTCAGCTACCAGGTGATCGACCGCATCGCCTGGGTGAAGTTCAACCGGCCCGACAAGCGCAATTGCATGTCGCCGACGCTGAACCGCGACATGATGGAGGTGCTCGACCTGCTGGAATATCGTGACGACGTCGGTGTGCTGGTGCTGTCGGGCGAAGGCACCGCCTGGTCGGCCGGCATGGATTTGAAAGAGTATTTTCGCGAAACCGAGGCCAAGGGGCTGGGCGCGACGCGCGGTGTGCAACGTGAGGCCTATGGCTGGTGGCGGCGGCTGCGCTGGTATCAGAAAGCCACGATCGCGATGATCAACGGCTGGTGCTTCGGCGGCGGCTATGGCCCACTTTTCGGCTGCGACCTCGCGTTTGCGGCGGACGAGGCACAGTTCGGCCTGTCCGAGATCAACTGGGGCATCCTGCCCGGCGGTGGCGCAACCAAGGTCGCCGTCGAACTGCTGCCGTTCCGCAAGGCAATGTACCATGCGATGATGGGCGAGAACATCGACGGCAAGACCGCAGCCGACTGGGGCCTGATCAACGAGTCGCTGCCACTGGCAGAGCTGAAGGCCCGTGTGACAGAGGTCGCCACCGTCCTGCTCGCCAAAAACCCGGTGGCGCTCAAGGCAACCAAGGACGCGGTGCGCCGCGTTTCGGTGATGAGCTACGACGACGCCGAGGACTATCTGATCCGTGCGCAGGAAGCAGCAAACTCGTTCGACAACGACGGACGCAAGGAAGGCATCCGCCAGTTCATCGACGAGAAGAGCTACAAGCCAGGCTTGGGCGCATATGACAAGGACAAGGCGGGGGTCTGAGCCGCCACCCTGCCCGTTCGTGCTGAGCGCAGCCGGAGCACGCGAGCTTCGCGCCCTTCGACTTCGTTCTGGGCGAACGGGCGGAATGATGCCGCGCCCATCTTTTTCGCAAAGTGGACTACCATGCCAAAAGACCTCTCTCGCCTTCTCAATCCCCGCTCGGTCGCAATCATAGGTGCCTCCCCTACCCCCGGCGCGCTGGGCAAATCGGTGCTCGACAATCTCGAACGCCATGGCTTTGCCGGCGACATCCACCTGATCAACCCGAAGCGCGACACGATTGACGGGCGTCCGTGCCTGAAGTCGATCGACGACCTGCCCGCCGGCGTCGATGCGGCGGTACTGGCGATTCCTGGTCCCGCAGTGCTCGGCGCGGTGCAGGCTTTGGCGGCAAAGGGCGTCGGCGCGGCGGTGATCTTCGCGGCGGGCTTTGCGGAAGGTGGCGAGGAAGGGCTGGCTGCACAGGCCGAGGTCGCGCAGATCGCCGCCGACAGCGGCATGGTGATCGAGGGGCCGAATTGCCTGGGTCTGGTCAACTACGTTGCCGGGGTGCCGTTGACCTTCGTCGAAACGCCCGCGCTGCGCCTCAGCGGCAAGCCGGGCATCGGCATCGTCAGCCAGTCGGGTGCTATGGCGGTGGTTCTGGGTACGACGCTGATAGCCAAAGATCTTGGCATCTCGATGTCGATTTCGACCGGTAACGAGGCGGCATCGGGCGTGGAGGATTATGTCGCGTATTTGATCGACGAGCCGAACACACAAGTGATTGGCATGATCGTCGAGCAGTTCCGGGCACCCGCCCGGTTTCTGGACCTGGCGGCGCGGGCGCGCGCCGCGGGCAAGCCGATCGTCCTGCTCCACCCCGGCACATCGAGCGCCGCGCGTGAATCCGCTGCGACCCATACCGGCGCGATGGCCGGCGACTGGCAGTTGATGAAGACCAAGGTGACACGCGCCGGGGTCATTCTGGTCGAAAGCCTGGAGGAACTCGGCGACGTTCTCGACATCGCGCTCCGG
>JBDUBD010000117.1:0-7476 GCA_040004295.1 Sphingomonadales bacterium
GGCAAGAAGGCGGCGGCGCTCGATTACGTCCGCGTCTATGCGAATAGCCATTACGTCACGCCCGGCCCGACGCTGAAACAGGCGATGGAAGCGATCAAACACGAGCTGGCCGAGCGGCTGAAGGAGCTGGTGATCGAGGGCAAGTTGCTCGAGGCGCAGCGGCTGGAGCAACGCACGAATTTCGACCTCGAGATGATCGCCGCGACCGGCAGCTGTGCGGGAATCGAGAATTACTCGCGTTTCCTGACCGGGCGTTTGCCCGGGGAGCCGCCGCCGACCCTGTTCGAATATCTCCCCGAAAACGCATTGCTGTTCGTCGACGAGAGTCACGTCACAATCGGACAGGTCAACGGGATGTCGCGCGGTGACCACCGACGGAAACTCACGCTTGCCGAATACGGGTTTCGCCTGCCCTCCGCGATCGACAACCGACCGCTGCGCTTCAACGAATGGGACGCGATGCGGCCGCAGACGGTGTGCGTGTCGGCGACGCCGGGGCCGTGGGAAATGGAGCAATCGGGCGGCGTGTTCGCCGAGCAGGTCATTCGTCCTACGGGACTCATCGACCCACCGGTCGAGATCAAGCCCGTCGAGGACCAGGTCGACGATTGCATCAATGAGATCCGCAAAACGACGGCGGCAGGGTATCGCACACTCGTGACCACGCTCACCAAGCGGATGGCGGAGGATTTGACCGAGTATCTCCACGAAGCGGGGATCAAGGTCCGTTACATGCATTCGGACGTCGAGACGCTGGAACGCATCGAGCTGATCCGCGACCTGAGGCTGGGCGTCTACGACGTTCTGATCGGGATCAACCTGTTGCGCGAGGGACTGGATATCCCGGAATGCGGCCTAGTATGCATCCTCGATGCGGACAAGGAAGGCTTCCTGCGCAGCGAGACGTCGCTGATCCAGACAATCGGTCGCGCGGCGCGCAACGTGGACGGCCGCGTCATCCTCTACGCTGATCGTGTCACCGGCAGCATGGAACGCGCCATGCGAGAGACCGACCGCCGCCGCGAAAAGCAGCTCGCGTACAACGCCGAACACGGCATCACGCCGGAAACGATCAAGCGCAACATCGGCGACATCATCAGCCATCTGTCGAGCCGCGATCAGGTGACGGTGGAGATCGACGAAGACCGCCCCCACATGGTCGGCCACAACCTGCGCGCGTACATCGAAGACCTCGAAAGGAAGATGCGCAAAGCCGCAGGCGACCTGGAGTTCGAGGAAGCCGGTCGCCTGCGCGATGAAATCCGGTCGCTGGAGGCCGAGGAATTGGGGCTGCCTGCGCATGAGCAATCTAAAGCGACGATCATGGGGCGCAGCAATGAGGGCAAGCCGGGGACGCGGAAGGACCGGTTCGGGAAGACGCAGCGGAAGTGGAAGGGGCGGTGAGGCCAGCTAAGACTACGACAATCGGAAGCCAGCAGCAACTCGAGATCGCAGGTGCCTTGATCGTCAGAAGCCGAGTATTTTTCGACGCTTGGTTCTTGTCAGCAGGTGTCGAAGGGCGCGCTGAGTTTCGACCGTTCTGGGATGAAATGTGGAGTTTTTGGCGGTTCAATGAACACGCCCTGCTGTTTTCCTATATAGTGCATATGGCTGGCATATTTGAGGCGAGAAAAGACACCATCAATTTACACCAGATCTGGCAGTTACACCGAGATCATCCGTGCATCGAAAACGTGAGAGCCAGTGTCGATAAATTGTTTGCTGAAGCATTGGAGCCTTCAAAGGGCATCACGATTTTACGATCCACCGTTGTGGCACATCGGAGTGCAACGCTCGCTTATAATGAGGCTTTTCGAAAGGCTCGCATAACACCAAATGCAATGCGAGAGCTTACTGAGACGGCTTTGAAAATTGTGAACCAGCTACGCTCTCTTCACGGTTTGAACTCTGGGTTTTTTGACGAGCTCGCTATAGGTGATCTGAGAGCAGTTGCTGCATCTGATCGAAGGAAGCAGATGTCGAAATCACCGACTACCATTGATCCGAAATGGCTACACAACAGCCATGCGGGTGAGATGCTGGTTCTCGAATTCATGGAGCCGCTCGGCCTTTCGGCTGAAAGTCTCGCCGAACTCATCAAGATCGATGTCACACGCCTTGCGGACGTGATCGATGGCAAGCGCCGGATAGACGGCGAGCTCGACCTGCGCCTCGCGCGCTATTTCCGCATGTCGCCGGGTTTCTTTCTCGGTTTGCAGACCGACTACGAGCTGCTGGAAGCGAAGCGCGCTTTGAACGGGCAACTCGATCGCATCATCCCGCGCACAGCCTGAAATTCGGGCGCAAGTTTCAGGACGCGTGATTGGGGTGCGCCCGCTACGCACATCCAATGATCGACGATCCAAGAGCCCTCGCTAAATCCCTCACGGATGACGGCTGGGCCATATTGCCGCGCCTCCTGTCGCCTGACGAATGCAGGGATATGCAGGCAACTTGGGGTACGCCCACACTCTTCCGCAGCGAAGTGAATATGGCGCGGCACGGGTTCGGGCGGGGCGTGTATCGGTATTTCGCCGATCCGTTGCCCGACGCCGTTCAAGCGCTACGGCGCGACCTGTATTTGCCGCTCGCCGCCATCGCCAATCGCTGGGCCGACGTGCTGGGCACGGCGCAGACCTACCCCCCGACGCATACCGAATACCGCGCACGATGCCATGCCGCTGGGCAGACGCGACCGACGCCGTTGCTGTTGCGATATGGCCCGGGCGACTGGAATGCGCTGCATCAGGATCTCTACGGCGAGCACGTTTTTCCGCTGCAGGTCGCCATCCTGCTCTCCGAACCCGAGCGCGACTTTACCGGCGGCGAGTTCGTGCTGACCGAGCAGCGTCCGCGCATGCAATCGCGGGCGGCAGTGGTGCCGTTGCGTCAGGGCGATGCAGTAGTCTTTCCGGTGCGCGAGAGGCCGGTGCAGGGATCGAAAGGCCCCTATCGCGTTCAGATGCGCCACGGCGTCAGCAAGCTGCACCGTGGCGAACGCTTCACGCTCGGCATCATCTTCCACGACGCGCCCTAGGGCTTGAACCGCCGCCTCAACGCCAATGCATAGATGACTGCGGCAATGGTGGCGAAGATAAACCACTGGACGGCATAGGCCCGGTGGTTGTTCGTGATGCCCTCCACGCTGGGCGGGGCGCTGACCGACAGACCCGGCGCCGGGGTGTCAGCGACGAGCATGGGGCGCAACACCGGTGCCCGGCCGAACAGTTTCGCGACCAGGCTGGAGTGATCGGGTTCGGTTGTAATGATGCCGTTCACGATGCCGCCGCGCCAGTCGACGTTCGCCGACGGGCTAGCCGATACGCCGATGTCGACGAGCAACCCCGGCCCCTCTGCACCGGTGCGACATTCGGCGATCTGGCGATATCCGCTGCCTCCTGCGGCACTCCTCCCCGCCTCGACGTGCCAGCCGACGATATTGAGGCAATTGGCGGACGATTTGCGAAACATGGCTTCGGGCGGCACCGGACCGACCTTTGGATAAGCCATCGGTGGCTTCGCGGGATTGTCCGCATATTGCGCGATCAGCGCTTCCTTCCACTGCGCCCGTCGAAGCTGCCAGACGCCGAGACCGATCATCGCCGCCACGGCCAGCGCGACCACGATTGTCGCGACGATCGGCAGGCGCTTCATTTCGACAGCCGCCCTTCGCGCGCGGCGTTCCGGTATTCGGATGCAAGCAGCATGCCCTTGCCGACGCGGAGTCCGGCGATGACGAGGCCAAGCGTCACGGCGGGCCAGATCAGGATGTGGACCCAGAACGGCGGTCCGGCGATGAGTTCAAGCATCACCGCACCCAGCACGACGATGGCGCCGACAATCAGCGTCAGGAAAGCCGCAGGCCCGTCACCCACGTTGAACGCGGAATAGTCGAGCCCGCATGCGCCGCATTTCGGCGCGAACGAAATTATGCCGTCGAACAATGTTTTCGCGCCGCACTGGGGGCATGCCCCCTTCAGGGCATCGCCCGCCAATGCGGGGAGCGAACTCATCCCCCGTGGACCGGTGCGCCCCAGCCACCCCAGACGTAGACGGCGATGAAGAGGAACAGCCACACGACATCGACGAAGTGCCAGTACCAGGCCGCCGCTTCGAAACCGAAGTGCTGGCGCGGCGTGAAGTCGCCCTTGTAGGTACGGACAAGGCAGACGATCAGGAAGATCGTACCGATCAGCACGTGGAAACCGTGGAAGCCGGTCGCCATGAAGAATGACGAAGAATAGTTGATCCCGGCGAATGGGAACGGTGCATGCGCATATTCATACGCCTGGATCGACGAGAACAGCGCACCGAGGATAATCGTCGCCCACAGACCGACCTTCAGCCCCTTGCGATCGCCATGGATAAGCGCGTGGTGCGCATAGGTAACAGTCGTGCCCGAACAGAGCAGAATCAGGGTATTGAGCAGCGGCAGGTGGAATGCGTCGATCACTTCGACGCCCTTCGGCGGCCACTGGGTCACCGCAGACGCACCCGCTTGTCCAAGCAGATTGGTCACGGTGACCGCGCCCGTCGCATGATCTTTCACCACATCAAGCGCGGCGGGGAACAGCGAGAAATCGAACCATGCCCAGAACCAGCCGACGAAAAACATGACTTCGGACGCGATGAACAGGATCATCCCGTACCGCAGGTGCAGCGACACGACGGGCGTATGATCGCCGGAATGCGCTTCCTTTATGACCTGCGCCCACCAGCCGAACATCACACCCAGAACGCATGCCAAACCGGCAAAGAACACGATGCCGTGTGTATCTGCCTTGTGCATCCACAGGATGCCGCCAGCGGCCATAATCAGCGCCGACAACGCTCCGGCCAGCGGCCAGATGCTCGGCGGAAGGATGTGGTAATCGTGGTTCTTGGCACCGGCCATGGTCGTGTCCCTGTTCGTCTATCTGTTCGTTAACCGCGCGTGCGCGGATCGTCTATCGGGTAAAAAGTGTAACTGAGCGTAATCACCGAGACATCGCGCGTGTCATCATCTGTCGCGATCGAGGGATCCACGTAATAGATGACCGGCATGCGAACCGTTTCGCCGGGCTGCAGCGTCTGCTGCTTGAAACAGAAACACTGTATCTTGGCGAAATAGCTGCCCGATTGCGTCGGCGTCACGTTGAACACAGCGCTGCCCGTAATGGGGCGACGGGAATGGTTGGTTGCCGTAAAAAACGCGATGTTGCGCTCGCCCAGCGTGACCACTTGTTCGTCCTGTTCGGGTTTGAACGTCCAGGGAATGGCGGGCACGTGATTCGCGTCGAAGCGCACCTCGATCGTCTTGCCCGGCACGATCCGGCGCACGGCGGATTCCGAAGCGCGCTGGGTAGTGCCGTCGAGGCCGGTCGCTTGGCAGAACGCGCGATACAGCGGCGGGCTGGCGAAACCGAGCCCGGTCATGGCGACTGCAACGCTGCTCGCTAACAGTGCGGTCTTGATCGGTGGCGTCATCCCTTGTTCAACGCGATCTTGGCGATGGAGATGAAGTAAAACAGTGCGACCATGCCGCCGAGCAGGAGCGCGGTAACGAGGGCGCGGCTACGGCGGCGCCGATCGAACTCGGGGCGATCGGGATCGTCGGGACTCACAGGTGCAGACTCCGGTCGATCGCGAGGGTGCCGAACAGCACGAGGATATAACCGATCGAATAGAGGAACAGGGCGCGTTCGGAGCGCATCTCCGCCGTCGTTTCAGCGGCGTCGATGACGACACGCAGGTTGATCGCGAGGAAGATCGCGGAACCCACCAGCGCTGTCACACCGTATAGCGCACCAGTCATGCCGAGCGCCCATGGCGCGACCGCGACGACGGACATCAACACCGCATAGAAAAGCATCTGACGACGGGTCGATTTCGCGCTGGTGACGACCGGCATCATTGGCACGGTGCCTGCGGCATAGTCATCGCGGATGCGCAGCGCGAGAGCCCAGCTGTGCGGCGGCGTCCACAGGAAGATCAGCAGAAACATCAGCACCGGCAGAACGTCGAGACTGCCCGTCGCCGCAACCCAGCCGATCATGGGTGGGAAAGCGCCGGCCGCACCACCAATGACGATATTCTGAGGCGTACGGCGCTTCAACCCGACGGTGTAAACGAGGACATAGAACAGGATCGATCCAGCAAGCAGCGCAGCAGCCAGCACATTGGTCGCCATTCCCATGATCAGGACTGACGCCACGCCAAGGCCAACGCCGAACTGTAGTGCCGCCTGGGGGTCCATGCGACCCGCCGGCAGCGGACGGTCGGCGGTGCGGCGCATCAGCGCATCGATGTCGGCTTCATACCATTGGTTGAGCGCACCCGCCGCACCCGCCGCCACGGCAATGCAAAGAACTGCGGTCAGGGCGAGCGCCGGCGGCAGTGCCACGGGTGCAGCGAGCATGCCGCACAGGCCTGTAAAGACCACCGAACGCATCACGCGCGGCTTCGTCAGCGCGAAGAAATCGCGCCAGTCCGCGGGCATGGGCGTCGAGATAGTGGTCGTAGTCACATATTTTACTCGTCATGCTGACCTTGTTTCAGCATCCACCCCTCCGCCCGAACACCGTTCCGGCTGACAGGTGGACCCAGAAACGAGTTCAGGGTGACGGCTCTCTCGCGAGAACCGTCAGTCTACCTTCGGCAGCGTTTCGAACTGGTGGTACGGCGGGGGGCTCGACAGCGTCCATTCGAGCGTCGTCGCACCTTCGCCCCACGGATTGCCCTCCGCCTTCTTGCCCGCAAACAGCGACCAGAACAGGTTGATGAAGAACACACCCATCGACGCCGCCATGATCGTGTAGCCGTACACCGAGCAGATGTGGTTCCAGTACGCATAGGCATCCGGATAGTCGGGAATGCGCCGCGGCATCGCGTCCAGCCCCAGGAAATGCATCGGGAAGAACAGGATGTTCACGCCCAGGAAGAACATCCAGAAATGTACCTGGCCCAGGAATTCATTGTACATGCGCCCCGACATCTTGGGGAACCAGTAGTAGAAGCCGGCGAACAGCGAGAACACGGCGCCGAGCGACAACACATAGTGGAAGTGTGCCACGACGTAGTAGGTATCCTGCATGTAGGTATCAATGCCGCCATTCGCGAGCACGACGCCGGTCACACCGCCGACGGTGAACATGAAGATGAAGCCGATCGACCACATCATCGGCGTCTTGAAGCTGATCGACCCGCCCCACATCGTCGCGATCCACGAGAAGATCTTGATGCCGGTCGGCACCGCGATGACCATCGTCGCCGCCGTGAAATACATCTTCATGTTCACACTAAGGCCGGTGGTGAACATGTGGTGCGCCCACACGATGAAGCCGACGACACCGATCGCGACCATGGCGTACGCCATGCCGAGATAACCGAAGACCGGCTTTTTCGAGAAGGTCGAGATGATCTGGCTGACCATGCCGAAGCCCGGCAGGATCATGATGTACACTTCGGGGTGACCGAAGAACCAGAACAGATGCTGGT
>JBDUBD010000118.1:0-7431 GCA_040004295.1 Sphingomonadales bacterium
CGCGCATGCCCATCTTGTCGATCTTCTGGCCGATCGAGAAGCCGGGCATGTCCTTTTCGATCAGGAAGGTGGTGATGCCGCGCGATCCCCCCCCATTTTCTCCGGCGCCGGTCTTGGCATAGACGACCAGCGTGTCGGCATAGGCAGCGTTGGTGATCCAGAACTTCGTGCCGTTCAGACGATAGCCGCCATCGACCTTGTCCGCCTTCAGCTTCATCGACACGACGTCGCTGCCCGCGCCCGCTTCGGACATCGCCAGGCTGCCGACATGTTCGCCGCTGATCAGCTTCGGCAGATATTTCGCCTTTTGCTCGGGGTTTGCCCATCGGCGGATCTGGTTGACGCACAGGTTCGAATGCGCGCCGTAGGACAGGCCGATACTGGCCGATGCCCGCGCAACTTCCTCCTGCGCGATGACGTGTTCGAGGTAGCCGAGGCCGAGGCCGCCATCCTCTTCGCCAACCGTGATCCCGTGCAGGCCCAACGCACCCATTTCGGGCCACAGCTCGGTCGGAAACCAGTCGTCGGCATCGACCTTTGCGGCCAGCGGCATGATTCGGTCGGTCGCGAAGCGCGCGGTCGTCTCGCGGATCATGTCCGCATTGTCGCCCAGCGCAAAATCAAACTCGGCCACAGCCGTCTCCCAAATGCTTTCGTCCGTCCTAGCGCAGCGAAACACACAGGCAAACCACGACCTTGAGCGCCACCGGGAAACATGCGAGCGGCTGCGGCGAGCCGAATAATCGAAGCGAGAGGGGCAGCAACAATGGCGGCGCGTAATCATTCTGCCCTGTTCGTGCTCGTCACCATCTTCATCGACGCGATCGGCTTCGGCCTCATCATGCCGGTATTGCCGAAATTGCTGATGGAGGTCGGCCATATCGACCTGAGCCACGCCATCGGCATCGGCGGGTGGATGGCGATGGCGCTGGCGATTGCCGGGTTCTTTTGTGCGCCCGTGCTCGGCAATCTGTCCGACCGGTTCGGGCGGCGACCGGTGTTGCTACTGGCGCTGACGTTCCTCGCGTTCGACTATCTGCTGCTCGCCATTGCCCATACCTTGCCGCTGATCTTCATCGGGCGCGTCCTGTCCGGTGCATTCGGCAGCAGCTACGCGCCCGCCATGGCCGCCGTCGCCGACGTCTCGACGCCGGAGGATCGCGCCAAGACGTTCGGCTATATCAGTGCGGCCTTCGGCGTAGGCTTTGTCCTGGGGCCGGCAATCGGCGGTCTGCTCGGCGAATGGGGACCGCGTGCGCCCTTTTATGTCGCGTCGGCGATGGCCATGCTCAACGTACTTTATGGCCTGTTCGTCTTCCCCGAAACCCTGCCGCCAGAGCGGCGACGCACATTCGACTGGCGTCGTGCCAATTCGCTCGGCGCGGTCGCCGCGGCGCGCGCGGCACCGGGCATGGTGGGCGTCGTCGTCGTGCTGGTCCTGTGGCAGATCGGTAGCATGGTCTATCCGCTGACCTGGAGCTTCTACGCCATCGCCCAGCTCGGCTGGTCATCGTCGATGATCGGTGCAAGCCTTGCGACCGTCGGCGTCGTTATCGCGCTCAGCCAGGTTTTTCTGACCGGCCCCGCAGTCAAACGCTTTGGGGAGAGGGACGCCGCCACTATCGGCCTCCTCGTCGCGATCAGCGGCTTCATCGCCTATGCGCTGGTGCGCGAAACGTGGCAGGCCTTTGCGGCAATGATCTTCATCGCGCTGCAAAGCCTGGTGCAGCCCAGCCTGATGGCGATGCTCAGCCGTCGCGCGACGCCCGAAACGCAGGGGGAGGTGCAGGGCATTTCGGCGATGGCGCTCGGCATGGGCGCGGTCGTGGCACCGATGGTGCTGACCGCGCCCATGGCCTATTTCACGAGCGGACGGGCGCCGTTTCAGTTTCCCGGCGCGGCCTTCGCAGTTGCCGCCCTTGCCGCGACCCTGTCACTGGTTCTGCTCCGCCGCCTGCCGCGCGTGCAGCCGGTCTAGATCCCGCCAGCCACCGCTTCGCGACCCGTTGCCGCCAGTCCCGCGACCAGCGCCGCCACGCAGGCATCGAGCATTGCCGGGTCGGTCGAGCGCACCACGAAGTTTGCGCCGGTTCGGCCATCGCGGAAAAAGGGATAGCTGCCGATCTGGCACCCCACATACGCCTTTTCCGTTGCTCCCAACAATTCAGCGACTTCGCTTTCGGCCACCCAGCAGCCGACCGTTTCGCTCAACAGCGGCGCACCGCCCTCCAGCGTTCCAGACAGCGCATCGAGCATCATCGCGGTGATGTGCGGCACACCCGCCATGATGAAGACATTGCCGTGCCGGATGCCCGGTGCGCCCGACATGCTGTTTTCGATCAAGGTCGCGCCATCGGGCACGCGCGCCATCCGCAGCCGCGCCTCGGTAATGCCGCCACGACTCTCGTAATAATGCTCCAGGACTGCGCGCGCCTTGGGATGGACGATCACCGGTACGCCCAGTGCCTTTGCGATCGCATCCACAGTAATGTCATCATGCGTCGGGCCGATACCGCCGGTCGTAAACAGATAGTCGTTGCGCGCGCGAAGGGTGTTCACCGCCTCGACAATGGCATCCTCCACATCGGCGACCACGCGCACTTCGGCAAGCCGGATACCCTGCAGGTTCAGCCACAGCGCGATCTGGGCGATGTTCTTGTCCTGCGTCCGCCCCGACAGGATTTCGTCGCCGATAACGACGAGCGCGGCGGTCCAGATGCGTTCTGAGGTCACGAACCTGCCTTAGTCCCTTGCCCGTATCGCGCAACCTTGCCAAAGGTGAGTTACCGACATAATACACCTCATCGAGAGGGACCCCATGCGTAGACTTGCCATCACTCTTCTGCTGACGCTCGCAACCGCGGTATCGGCCAAACCCGCCTTCGATCCCCGCACGATGCGAGGCGCGATCGCAGGCCCGCCGAGCCAGGTGCTCGTGCTCGGCAGTCCCCACCTCTCGCAACTGCCGCCCGGCTTCAAGCCAGAGATGCTGGCGCCATTGCTCGACCGGCTTGCCGCGTTCAGACCCGAGATCATCACAGTCGAGAATCTGTCGGGTCCGGAGTGCGAAGTGCTGCTCCGCTACAAGCCGGTCTATGACAGTGCGTGGGACGATTACTGCTGGGCGGCAGACGCCGCCGAAAAGGCGACCGGCCTGACGGTGCCGCAAGCGACAATTACAGTCCGCAAAACGCTTGCGGCCTGGCCAGCGGCACCGACCGCCGCGGATCGACGACGACTGGCGTCCCAATTCCTCGCGGCAAACGACCGTGCCTCAGCACAGGTGCAGTGGCTGCGCCTCTCGGCAAGCGAGCGTCGTACCGGCGACGGCCTGGATACCGCGCTTGTCGATATCCTCCAGCGCAAGTCCGCCAAGAGCAACGAGACCTATGATGTCGCGGTGGCACTGGCCGTCCGGCTGGGGCTGGAACGCATTTACCTGACCGACGATCACACCGCCGACAGCATCGTCGCGGGCGCGCCGCAAGCCTATGGCGACGCGGTGCAGGGCGCATGGAAAAGCCAGGGTATTCCGCCGGTGCGCGCCGAATATGAGCGACGCTCGAAATCACTGACCGACAGCACTGCCCTTCTCGACTTCTACCGGTTTCTCAACGCGCCGAACACGCAGCGCGCGTCCGTTGCAACCGACATGGGTGCTGCGTCGCGCGAGCAGTCGGTCGAACACTGGGGCCGTCAGTACCTTGCCTGGTGGGAGGTGCGGAACCTGCGTATGGTCGCCAATATCCGTGCATCCTTCGGTGCCCAACCAGGTGCGCGGGTGCTGTCAATCGTCGGCGCGACGCACAAGCCCTATTTCGACGCGTATCTCGACCTGATGTCCGACGTGACGCTTGTCGATACGGAAACCGTACTCAGGTGACGAAAGCATCCTCGCGGTCTATATAGCGCGTATGACGACTTACGTTCTTGCCGACGCCGACACGCGGCCCTCGCGAGATGGCACGATCAAGCTTCATGGCCCCGACGGGTTCGAGGGCATGCGCGCGGCCGGGCGACTGTCTGCCGAAATCCTTGACGCGCTCGCCGATTTCATTGTGCCGGGCGTCACGACGCAGGACATCGACGATGTCGTGCAGCGCATGACGCTCGCGGCGGGTGCCC
This sequence comes from Sphingomonadales bacterium, assembly GCA_040004295.1. Classification (GTDB taxonomy): domain Bacteria; phylum Pseudomonadota; class Alphaproteobacteria; order Sphingomonadales; family Sphingomonadaceae; genus Sphingomonas_O. Next base: position 4,126 of record JBDUBD010000118.1, read on the forward strand.
TGCCCGCGACGCTGGGCTATCGCGGCTACACGCACAGCTGCTGCACCTCGATCAACCACGTCGTCTGCCACGGCATTCCGGGGCCAAAGCGCCTTCAGGACGGCGACATCGTGAACGTCGATGTTACCAGCATTATTGACGGCTGGCACGGTGACACCAACCGCACCTATCTGGTCGGCGACGTGCCGATCAAGGCGAAGCGACTGGTCGATATCACCTATGAATCGATGATGCGCGGCATAGAACAGGCAAAGCCCGGCAATACGCTGGGCGACGTAGCGCATGCGATCCAAAGCTTTGCCGAAAAGCACCGTTACGGTGTCGTGCGCGACTTTTGTGGCCACGGTATCGGTCGCCTGTTCCATGACGCGCCCGAAGTCGTCCATGCCGGTCGGCCAGGCACCGGGCCGGAACTGCGCCCCGGCATGTTCTTCACGATTGAACCAATGATCAACATCGGGCGCCCGGACGTAAAGGTACTCGAGGATGGCTGGACGGCGGTCACACGCGACAAGACTTTGTCCGCGCAGTTCGAACATTCGATCGGCATTACCGAAACCGGCTGCGAGATCTTCACGAAGAGCCCGACGGGCCGCAACTGCCCGCCCTATTGAATGGCAAGATGGCGCTGAATGGTGCTCGCGACTTGATGCCAGAGCAGCGCGGGCAAGCGGCTGACGAAATTGGCGCTACCGATTTCCAAGGTTGAGACTTTTTCGGTTCGAATAACCGAAGGGATTGGCAGGCCGAGTGCTTTGAAGTCTTTGATCGCAATGTCGCCCGGCCATGGGGCATTTGCAGCGTTCGTGATCATCGCCATCCAAGCAAGGTCACTTTGCGGACCAAGGGTTGGCGACGATATGATCAGGGCCGGCCGCGATTTGGTCTGGTTCGTTTCGACATAGGGAAACGCAACCCAGACGAGGTCACCGGCTCGCAAGGACGTCATACGCGCTGTCTGCCTCACTAGCCCATTCGGTAAAGGTCGCGAAGGGATTGACGAAAGGATCACTCCGATCCGCTGGACGAACCGGATGCATCGTTACGGTGTCACCATCAATTTCATACCCGATAGCATCGCCCGGATTTATCTTCAAAGCACGGCGAACAGCGGCGGGCACTGTCGTCTGCGATTTTGACGTGATGCGGCTAATGATCATGGCGCACGAGGTAAGGATTTTCCTTACCAAGGTCAACGCCGATCTACTAACGCGCCGCCATCATCTCCGCGACACTGGTGAATTTCTCGCGCGGCGCGCCGTCACGGGCACGCGCGGTTTCGGCGGCATCGATCGCCTGCCAGTCGCTGAACGACACGGTCCGAACACCGCGTGAGGCAAGTAGCATGTCGAGCGCCGCACCACCGACGCGCCCTTTGCCCTCCCCGATTTCAGCGGCGATCTTTTCGACGATGGCAAAGCCGTCGGGTCGATTGGTGCCGATCGTCCCACTCGGGCCGCGCCGTGCCCAGCCGACACACCACAGGCCATCGGATATGCGCCCCTCCTCGCTCGCAAAGCGGCCGTTCGCATCATCATAGGGTACGCCCTCGATGTGCGGCGTGCGATAGCCGATGCAAGTGATGACCAGTGACGCTGGCACAGCATAGGTTTCGCCGGTCATCGTGACACGGCCGTCGGTGCCGACCTTCGTGCGCTCGACGATGACGCGTTCGATGCGGCCATCCCCCTCGATCGCAATGGGCGCGGCAAAGAAATCGAAGTCGATTGTCAGCGCCGCGTCGCGCGGTGCCGCTGCAAAGGCGCGGAGGTGCGTGACCGACTTGCGCTGCCCCGGCTCTAGGCTGTCGTCCTCGCTCACCGGCGGAAGATCTTCAGAATCGACACGCGGCGCCGCCCGCGACAGATGCCCGAGTTCACCCAGCTCTTTGGGCGTCATCGCGATCTGGTGCGGCCCGCGCCGCCCCAACAGCGTGACCGATCGCAGCTTCGCATCCTTGAGCGCGTCGAGGGCATGTCCGGCGATGTCGGAGCCGGAAAATTCCTCTGCCGTCTTCGACAGGATACGCGCCACGTCCAGTGCAACATTGCCATTGCCGATGACCACGGCCCCTGTGCCATCGAGCGGCGGAGCAAGTGTCGCGAAATCAGGATGGCCATTATACCAGCCGACGAACGCCGCCGAACCATAAACGCCTGGCAGATCGGCGCCGGGGATATCAAGTTTGCGATCCGCCGGGGCACCCGTTGCGAGTACCACCGCATCATAAAGCCCGATCAGTTCGTCGATCGACACGTCCTGACCCACCGACACGCCCCCGACGAACCGCGCATTGGGCGCCAGGTTTACCGCCTCGTACCGCCGCTGCACCGCCTTGATCGACTGGTGATCCGGCGCCACACCCGAGCGAATGAGGCCGTAGGGCACCGGCAACCTGTCGATAATGTCGATCTGCACGTCGTCGCCGAACGCTTTTTGCGCAGCCTCTGCGGTGTAATATCCCGCCGGACCCGACCCGATGATCGCAATGGTTCGCACGGCGTCCTCCCGTTTGCCGCATAGTGCGTCGGGCAACCGGACCTGTCGAGATGAATTGCGTAAGGCAGGGAAGTGGAGAAGCTGCTCACACTTTAGCGCTACCGTAACGACCGACTCGCGCAATTCTGCCGATTAACTCCGAATTAACCTTTTCCCTTCATCTGACGTTTGGTTAATGACGTTGCCGTGCATTGCATACCGTATGGGATGTTGCACGACAGGGGCACAGGGCGAAGGGGCCGCAAGCATGCGCGTTTTGTTGATCGAAGACGAGCCGACAACGGCAAAGGCCATTGAGCTGATGCTCTCGGCAGAAGGCTTCAACGTCTACACAACCGACCTGGGCGAAGAGGGCTTGGACCTCGGCAAGCTCTATGATTACGACATCATCTGCCTCGACCTCAACCTGCCCGACATGCACGGCTATGACGTGCTGAAACGCCTGCGTGTCGCCAAGGTGCAGACGCCGGTTCTCATCCTGTCGGGCATTAACGAAATGGATTCAAAGGTACGCTCGTTCGGCTTCGGTGCCGACGATTACGTAACCAAGCCCTTCCACCGCGATGAACTCGTCGCGCGCATTCACGCCGTCGTTCGCCGTTCGAAGGGGCACAGCCAGTCGGTTATCCGCACCGGTAAGCTGGCAGTAAACCTCGATGCCAAGACTGTCGAAGTCGACGGCAGCCGCGTCCACCTGACCGGCAAGGAATATGCGATGCTCGAGCTGCTTTCGCTGCGCAAAGGCACCACGCTGACCAAGGAAATGTTCCTGAACCACCTGTATGGCGGCATGGACGAACCCGAACT
>JBDUBD010000119.1:0-7409 GCA_040004295.1 Sphingomonadales bacterium
ACGACCTCGACCTCGGCACCCAGCTCCATCAGATAATGGACGAGGTTCCAGGTGAAGCTGTCGTAATTGTCGATGACCAAAATCATGCGCGCCGACTAGCGCGATGTTACGGGCGTGGCCAGAAGCTTGGCGAGATCGGCCTTCCAGAACTTTGCCCAGGTGTGTGTGCCGTGGCCCTTGGTCTCGGCGGACGCCGGAATCAGGATGAACCGCGCATTGGGCATGCGTTTCACTTCGCGCTCGGCAATGCCGAGTTCGGGCGGGTTGATGAAATCGTCGCCCGAATTGATCCATAGCACCGGCACCGTGATCTTTTCCAGCAGGGGCGACGGATTGTAATTCCGCGACGCGTCGTACCAGTAGATCGAGTCGTTGGCATCGACGCCGTTGCCGCGCCGCGCAAACTGCTCGTCGAGTGCGGCTTCGGCGGCGACGCGGGTCGGGTATTGCGCTTGCAAGGCAACCGGGTTTCCGCCCGCGATGATCGACAGGTCAGTAACGAGGCGCATCGCCTGTGCGGGTTGCGCGGTGTAATTGCCGTTGTTCCAGGTCGGGTCCGCCTTGATCGCGTCGATCGCCATCTTGCGCCACATGCGGTTGCGCCCGGCAAGCTCGACCGTTTGGCAGGCGAATGGCGCAAGACGCTCTGCAAAGCCCGGATGCGTCGTCCCCCAGACGAAGGCGTGCATGCACCCCATCGACGTGCCGAGAATAACCTTCAGGTGCGTGACGCCCAGCTTTTCGACCAGCAACCGCCGCTGCGCCTCGACCATGTCGTCATAGTCGTAATGCGGAAATGCCATGTGCAGCCCGTCGCTTGGACGCGACGAGCGGCCATGGCCGATGCCGTCGGGCAGGATAACGTACATCTTCGTAATGTCGAACGGCGCGCCGGGTGCGAAGAGTTCGTCGGCGAAAGGCGGCGCGAGCAGCGACTTGCCATTACCGCCGGTGCCGTGAAGGCCCATCACGGCGTTGTCGATCTCGCCCTTTGCATTGCGATGCGGGGTGCCTAGCGTGGTGTAGCCGATCTTCAGTTCGGGCAGCTTTTCGCCCGATTTGAAAGCGAAGTCCTTGAGGACCGCGACACTGTCGGTCGATGGCCAGATCTTGTTCGGAACGGCGGACGCAGCGGGTCCGGCAACCGGAACGGTCTGGGACAAGGCGACGGCAGGTAGGGTGGCAAGCGCCAGCGAAACGACGATTTTTCCGATCATACGGGCACGCTATCCGTCACGTGGCTGCCGTCAAGCGAGTGATGAAGACTTCAGGCGGCGTCGGCCTCGCTAAGAGGCATAATGTCATCGACGTCAGCGTCGAGTGCCGAGGCAAGCGCTCGCCAAGTTTTCGGATTGCCGTGTCTTTTGTTTCGCTCAAGATCACTAATATACGCGATGCTGATCTTCGCTTTTGCGGAAACTTCTCTAAGTTTCAGATTGCGATAATTCCGCCAGACCTTCAGGCGGTTTTCGCCGTCCAATATCCGGTCCACGAACTCGGAAGGAAAATATTCCTCGCCTTCCAGCCGACGCTGCTCCGCCAATATCGCAGTCGCTGCGTCCGCGCGATCTTCCACGATATCAATAAGGCGCTCGTAGTCGGCAACCGGTAAAACTGCCATCCGGCTTCCCGAAATATCGAGGAACTGAACTGTCATTTCGCTGCCTTTCCATCAATAGATTGATCCGCGAGGACCAACATCTATTATTCGCAACACATCGTCTTCAATCGTGAAAATCACCCGCCAGTCCTGAACACGGAGCCGAAATTCCGGTCTGCCTTCAAGCTTGATGACGTTAGCGCTCTGGGCCGATGTATCGGCAGCCAACTCACCAATCTTTTCCCGAAGGAGCGCCCGCTTATTGGAGCGCTCGATCGCCTTAAACGCGGTTTTAGAGTAAACCACTTTCACGCAATTTGCTTATGTGACCAACGCCGATCATGCAAGAAAATTTTGCTATTAGCTGAATCTCTCATTGCTTTTTCCGAGAGGCATCAAAGTACCGCGTTGTTTCAGCCATTCAGTTTGTGGTCAGCATGATCAGCGGATCGTCGGTGCATGCAGAACCTCACCGTTGTCGCACTCGTTCTTCTGGCGGCAGTCACTCCAGCACGCGCCCAAAACAAATCGCCGCCGCAAATCACCCGAACTGCGACGGTGTTTGGTAACGACCCGTGCCCTAAAGCGGTTGAGGATGAGATCGTCGTCTGCGGCCGCCTCCCCGAATCCGAACGTTATCGTATTCCCAAGGCCTTCCGGCAAAAACCGCGCGAGGATAGCGGACCGGGCGCGTCCTGGAGTTCCCGCGTCGAGACGCTCGAGGCGGCACAACGATACACCATGCCGGGCAGTTGCACCGTTAACGGCAGCTTTGGCCAGACCGGGTGCACCCAGGCGATGATCCGCCAGTGGTTTCTCGAACGACGGGCAGCCGCCGCTGACCCCACGCCCTGACGATTACTGACCGAAATCGGCCTCGCCCGCCATGCGGATTGCCTCGCGCGCGGCTGCCATCAGCGCGCCTGCCTTCGCCTCGCATTCGCGCTGTTCGTACTGGGGGTTGCTGTCGGCGACGATGCCCGCGCCCGCCTGCACGTGCATGACGGCGTCCTTCACGATCGCGGTGCGCAGGACGATGCAGCTGTCCATGCTGCCATCCGGGCTGAAATAGCCGACGCCCCCCGCGTATGCCCCGCGCGTTTCGGGTTCGAGTTCGGCGATGATCTCGCACGCGCGCACTTTTGGGGCGCCGCTGACCGTTCCCGCCGGGAACCCGGCGAACAGCGCATCGAGCGCATCCTTGTCGGGGGACAGCGTACCGATGACGTTCGACACGATGTGCATGACGTGGCTGTAGAATTCGACGGTGTAGCTGTCGGTCACGGTCACGCTGCCCGCAGTCGCAACATGGCCGACGTCGTTGCGGCCCAGATCGAGCAGCATCAGGTGCTCCGCGCGTTCTTTCGGATCGGCTAGCAGGCTGGCGCGGTTTTCAGCATCCTCCACGGCGGTCTTGCCGCGCGGGCGCGTGCCCGCGATCGGGCGGATGGTCACCTCGTCGTCGCGTACGCGGACAAGGATCTCGGGGCTTGAGCCCGTCAGGCTGAACCCCGGCAGGTCGAGGTGGTAGAGAAATGGTGACGGGTTGATTCGCCGCAGCGCACGGTAAAGATCGAACGGCGGCAGTGGGAAAGGCATGGTGAAGCGCTGGGCCAGCACGACCTGGAATATGTCCCCCGCCGTGATGTACTCACGGGCACGTTCGACCATCGCGGCGTATTTTCCAGGAGGCAACACAGGCGTCGCCCCGGCGGAGGCCGGGGCCGCTAAGGTATTGAGCGCGCTTTTACCGCCAGCGGCCCCGGCCTCTGCCGGGGCGACAAACGGTTTAGTAAGTCGCGCCAGCGTTGCGTCGATCCTATCGACTGCATCACCGACATTCCCGCCGGGCCACACCGGTGCGACGACGAATAGCCGGTCGGCCAACCGATCGAACACCAGGATAATTGTCGGGCGCACGAAGATCATGTCGGGCAGGTCGAGCGGGTTCGCGGGCGGGCGCGGAAGGTCTTCGACCAAGCCCACCGTCTCATAGCCGAAATAGCCGACCAGACAGGCGAGTGCGGAGGGCAACCCCTCCGGAACGTCGATCCGGCACGATGCGACGAGCGCGCGCAAAGCGGCCAGTGTCGGTTCGGCGAGCAACTCGAACGCCGACCGATCCATCGTCCAGTGCCGGTTGATCTCGGCAGCATTGCCGTGCGCGCGGAACACGAGGTCTGGGGCGAGGCCGATCAGACTGTACCGCCCGCGCACCGCGCCGCCCTCGACGGATTCGAGCAGGAAATCGCCGCGTCCCGGCTCGATCAGCTTGAGCGCGGCGCCGACCGGCGTCTCGGTATCGGCAATGATATCGCGCCACACGAGCGCAGGGCGCCCGTCGCGGACTGCTTCGGCTGCCGCTGCGTCACGGGCAGCGGGCGCCAGACTCACTGGCCGCTGCCGCCCAACAGCGTTTGCTTCAGTTTGGACACAGCCGAAGCATTGGTGCTGACGCCGATCTTTGCGCGAACGGCGGACGCAAATTGCTGGACATATTCGTCGCCAACGACACTCGACAGCTGCTCACGTGTCGCCTCGATCAGGCCCGCTGGCGCCTTGGCCACGTCGCCCGGAATGACCTTGTCGGCGACGACCACATACCATCCGCCGCCTGCGGGCATCTCCAGAACGCGGGCGCGCTTTTCCGGCAACTGGAACAACAGTGCGAGCGGTGGGGGCACCTGTTCTTTCGCCTGAACCAGCTGGATACGAAGCGCCTTTGCCGGGGCCGGCGCGGGCAGGGCAACTGATGCGCCCTTGAGCGCGACGTCGAGCGGCGTGCCGCCATTGACTGCGGCAACGATCTTTTCTGCGGCGATCTTTGCGGCAAGCGCACCCTTGTTGGTCTGGACGTCGGCGATCACCTGTGCGCGGACGTCGGCGAGCGGCTTTGGCGCGGCGGGGATCGTGCGGTCGAGCTTCCACACGACATAGCCCGCATCCTGCGGCAGGGCGGTGACCGACGGCTCGTCACCGACATCGGCCTGGAACGCCGCCGCCAGGACGGTGCCGACCGCGACCGGCGCCTTGTATCCCGCCGTGTCGATTGCCGCGCCACTGGTGGTCAGCGGTGGCGTCGATTCACCGGTCAGGGCATATTTTTTGGCGAGTTCGTCGAAGGTGAGGCCACTGCCCGCTGCATCTTCCATCTCGGCGACGTAATCGGCGACGGCACGAGATTCCTTCTGCGCGCTGATCTCGGCAGCGAGTTTGGCGCGGACCGCCGACAGGGGCGTGGCGGCGATCGTCTGGACACCGTCGACGCGCACGATGTGATAGCCCAGACCCGACCGCTTGATCGCCGCATATTCGCCCTTCGGCGTCGCAAAGGCGGCGGTCGCGACGTCGGGTCCGGTCAGTTTTCCGAAAGCCGTTGCATCGGTCGATGCGACGGGGATGGGGTCGCGCTTCACCGATTTCGCGGCATCGACAAGCGACATGCCGCCGCGGATTTTTGCGAGCAGTTCGTTGGCCTGCGCCTCGGTCGGAATGATCAACTGCGTGAAGCTGCGCTTTTCGCGGGCGCCATATTCGGCCGCCTGCGCGGTATAGACCGCCTGGATTTCGGCATCGGTCGCCTGGGCCTTGTCGGCGACGCGACTCTTGTCGAACGTCGCATAGCGGATCACGCGGCGCTCGGGCACGGTATAGCGCGCGAGGTTGCGCTGGTAGAAGCTTTGCACTTCGGCATCGTTCGGTGCGGCGGTCGGCAGGAAGACCCGGCTGGGCACTTCGGCAACGCGGCCTTCGCGGGCTTCGAGAAGCAGCGACGCATAAGGCTGGACCATGCCCACCGGCACGCGCGCGGCGCCCGCAATCGGGATGGCCAGTGCCTTGGTCAGTGCTTCACGCGCGAAATCGGCGCGCAGCATGACTTCGCTGATCTTGCGCTGCGACAGCACCTGCTGGAACGTGACGGGATCGAATTTGCCGGTAGGGCCGTTGAATGCGGGGATGCTGGCGATGGCGCCATCGACCAGCTTCTTGCTCGCGACCATGCCCTCCTGCTCGGCAAACAGTTCGAGCGCGCGGCCCGTGGCCGTCAGGCTGATGGTCTGTTCCATGCCGCCGGCGGCGATGAACTGCGCCATGGTTAGCGTCGGCGTTTGCTGGCGCGCGCCTTCAAGCTGGTTCTGCAGACGCCGGGTCAATTCGGCTTCGTCGATACTCAGGCTGCCAACCTGCACGATGGCGCCGCTGCCGCCCAGCGACATGCCGCCCAGTCCCGACTTGCCCTCGTACAGCGTGACGACGAACGCGATGAGGATCAGGGCGAAAATGCCGATCCCGATGGGAGACTTTGAAAAGTTGCGGAAGATCGAAAGCATGAAGGGGCCTTGAGCGAAATGGTCCGCCCCCATAGAGCGCGCCGATGATCACACGCAAGCTTATCGCCGGAAACTGGAAGATGCATGGCAGCCTGGCTGCACTTTCCGAACTCGACACCATCGCAAAGGTAGCGGCCAGCGTCGCGGCGGATGTCGCGATCTGTCCGCCGTTCACGCTGATCGCACCTGCGACTACGCGGGCTGGCGGCATCGCGATCGGCGCGCAGGATTGCCACGCCGCGGCGTCGGGCGCGCATACTGGATGCGTCTCGGCGGCGATGCTGGTCGAGGCGGGTGCGACGATGTGCATCGTCGGCCACAGCGAGCGCCGCACCGACAATGGCGAAACCGATGAAGACGTGAAGGCCAAGGCGACGGCGGTTCAGGCGGCAGGAATGACCGCGATCATCTGCGTCGGCGAAACACTGGCCCAGCGCGACGCCGGGCAGGCGGTTGCCGTGGTCGAAGGACAATTGGCGGGGTCGCTGCCCGATGACCGCACGGCGCTGGTCGTGGCTTACGAGCCCGTCTGGGCGATCGGCACCGGACGGACGCCGTCGGTTGATGACGTTGCCGAAATGCATGCCGCGATCCGTGCTGTCGTCGGCCCCGATGTCCGCATTCTTTATGGCGGGTCGGTGAAACCATCGAACGCGGTTGAATTACTTCATGTCGCCAATGTCGATGGTGCGCTGGTCGGCGGGGCGAGCCTGACGGCGGCGGACTTCGTGCCGATCATCGAGGCTGCGGTCGCCCGGTAAAGCGCGTCAGTTGTAACTTGGCGGTGGCGGCGCTATCTGCGCGCCTTTCCCGCTATCGTTGAAGTGAACCGGTTCCGCCATGCTGACTTTCCTGCTCGTGATCCAGGCGATCGTCGCCGTCCTGCTCGTCGGTGTCATCCTGATGCAGCAGTCCGAAGGTGGCGGGCTTGGCATGGGCGGCAGCCCGTCGGGCCTGATGTCGGCACGCGGTGCCGCCGATTTCCTGACGCGTGCGACGACGATATTGGCGGCGATCTTCTTCGCGCTGTCGATCCTCCACGCCGTGCTTGCAACGCAGACGACGCGTGGCGGCAACATCGACACGTCGCTTGCGAAGCGTCCTGCGCCGACCGCGCCTGCACCGGCACCCTCCGTGCCGATCGGCGCCGCACCCGGCGCGCCTGCGACGAGCGGCCCTGTGACGACGCCGATCAACCAGGCGCCTGCGCCGAACACCGTGCCGATCGCAACGGCGCGTCCCAAGGTACAGCTGCGCGCGGAACGCGCTCTGCCCAAGACTGCGCCCACTACGAGCGCGGCACCGCCCCCGGTTGCATCGACCGTTCCCGCACCGGCCACGCCGGCAGGAAATTCGAACTAAATCGACGGTAGGAGATTCGCTGCCTTGCCCAATGGGGGCGGGCAGGTCTAAGCGCCAACTCCCATGGCGCGGTTCATTTTTATCACCGGCGGCGTGGTCTCATCGCTTGGCAAGGG
>JBDUBD010000120.1:0-7397 GCA_040004295.1 Sphingomonadales bacterium
GGCCTCAGCCTAGCCCAAGTGCGTAGCGGACGACATTCAGGTCACCGTGTCGCACCCGTGCGTCCGCAGCCGCTTCGGTCTTGGGCTTGGCGTGGTAGGCCACTCCCAACCCCGCTACCTCGATCATCGGGATGTCATTCGCGCCATCGCCGATAGCGACTGTCGCGCTGACCGGGATGCCGAGGGCCTCGGCTTCGGCGAGCAACGTCTCGCGCTTGGTCTGCGCATCGACGATGGGCCACTCGACCTCACCCGTCAGTGCGCCGTCCTTCACGACCAATCGGTTGGCGACCGCGCGATCGAATCCGATCTCTGCGGCAACACTGCCTGTAAAATGCGTGAAGCCACCCGAAACAAGCACGGCCCTACCGCCTGCGGCACGGAATGCCGTGACAAGCTGTTTCGCGCCGCCCATGAGTTTCACGCGCTCGCGCAGGCACTCGGCAACCGTCGCTTCGCTCAATCCGGCAAGCAGCGCCACGCGATCCCGTAAAGCTCCCGCGAAATCGATTTCGCCGCGCATCGCGCGTTCGGTGACTTCGGAAACCTCGGCTTTCAGTCCGACATAATCCGCCAGCTCATCGATGCATTCGACGGTGATCATCGTCGAATCCATATCGGCGACCAGCAACCGGCGCAGACGGTCGGACTCGACCTGAACGACCACATCGATCCCGACGAGGACCGTTTCCAGCGCCCGGCGTGCGGCCGCGATGTCGCTTTCGAACTGGATGTCGCAGGCGACACCGTCCCGAACCAGTCCTGCCGTTCCCCACACCAGATCGCAGGCAGCCGAAATATCGCCCGCATCCAGGCGATCCTTTGCTACGAGTGTCGCAATGAACATTTCAGTCAACCGGGCCGTCCTCCCACCGCTGGCGCTCATCGCAGGGCCGACCGCGAGCGGCAAGTCCGCGCTTGCGATGGCGCTGGCCGAGCTGACGCCGTCGGTGATCGTCAATGCAGATTCGATGCAGGTGTATCGCGACCTGCGCATCGTGACGGCGCGCCCCAATGTCGAGGACGAAGCACGACACCCGCACATGCTGTTCGGCTATATCGACGGCAGCGAGTCCTGCTCGGCGGCACGTTGGGCGAGTGATGCCAGGATCGCGATTGCAGAGGCACATGCCTCGGGGTGCTTGCCGATCCTTGTGGGTGGCACAGGGTTATACATCCGGACGCTCCTCGACGGCATCGCGCCGGTTCCCGATATCGACAAGGACATACGTATGGCGGTGCGCGAGCTGCCGGTCGCCGAGGCTTACGACGCCCTGACCCGTGAAGATCCCGAGGCAGCGGCACGGCTTGCCCCCGCCGACACGACGCGCGTTGCGCGCGCATTGGAGGTCGTTCGTTCGACCGGACGGACGCTCAAGGGCTGGCAGGCGCATCGCGAGGGCGGGATTGCCGACGCAATATCCCTTGCGCCGCTCATACTTTTGCCACCCCGCGACTGGCTGTTCGGGCGGTGCGACGCGCGGTTCAAAGCGATGATAGGTACCGGTAGAGAAGAAGTCGCCGCGCTGTTGGCCCGGAAATTCGACCCTGCGCGGCCCGTCATGCGCGCCATCGGGGTTTCGGAAATCGGGGCGCTTCTGGCGCGAGAAATTAGCGAAAGTGAGGCCATCGCATCCGGCAGCCTCATGACCCGCCAATATGCCAAACGGCAATATACCTGGTTCGCAAACCAAGCGCCCCGAAGCTGGAATCGCCATTACACGCATCTAAATACCGAAATTATTCGTGAATTAGCAATATTGTTACGTATAAACACGTTGACAGCATAGATTCATATCTCTAACCGCGCCGCACCGCAACAAAGGACTCACCATGCCGACCGAACTGCCCGGAGCCGAAATCCTCGTCGAGGCGCTTGTCGATCTCGGCGTCGAAATCGTGTTCGGCTATCCCGGTGGCGCAGTGCTCCCCATCTACGACGCGCTGTTCAAGCAAAAGCGGATCAAGCATATCCTCGTCCGCCACGAACAGGCGGCCACGCATGCAGCGGAGGGCTATGCGCGTTCGACCGGCAAGCCCGGGGTCGTCCTCGTCACCAGCGGCCCCGGCGCGACCAACGCGATCACCGGCATCACCGACGCGCTGATGGACTCGATCCCGATGGTCGTCATCACCGGGCAGGTTCCGACCGCGCTGATCGGCACTGACGCGTTTCAGGAGGCGGATACCGTCGGCATCACGCGCCACTGCACCAAGCACAATTATCTGGTGAAAGACCCTGCCAAGCTGGGTGGGATCATCCATGAGGCGTTCCATATCGCCACTTCGGGGCGCCCGGGGCCGGTCGTCGTCGATATTCCCAAGGATGTGCAGGTCGCGACCGCGCGCTACACCAATCCGGGCAAGATCCAGCACAAGACGTATCGCCCTGCCCTCAAGCCCGATGCAAAATCGGTCGAGACGCTGGTGGAGATGCTGGCGGCGGCGGAACGTCCCGTGCTCTACACCGGCGGCGGGATCATCAATTCGGGACCGGGCGCGAGCCAGATGCTGCGCGAGCTAGCGCGGATCAGCGGCGCGCCGGTCACCACGACCTTGATGGGCTTGGGTGCCTATCCGGCGAGCGGCGATCAGTGGCTCGGCATGCTTGGCATGCACGGCACTTATGAAGCGAACATGGCGATGCACGGAGCGGACCTGATCGTCGCGCTCGGCAGCCGGTTCGACGACCGGGTGACGGGCCGACTCGATGCGTTCAGCCCCAGGTCAAAGAAGATCCACGTCGATATCGACCGTAGTTCTATCAACAAGACCGTACGGGTCGATCTGCCGGTTGTGGGAGACGTCGGGCGCGTACTGGAGGACGCGGTGAAGCTGTGGAAGGCGCGCCAGCATCCCAAGCCGGACCTGACCGCCTGGTGGGCACAGATCGACAAATGGCGCGCAAAGAAGTCGCTCGGTTTTGCCAAGTCGAAGGCGGAAATCATGCCGCAGCACGCCATCCGCGCGCTGTGGGAGGCCACGCACAAACGCAGCCCGATCATCACCACCGAAGTTGGCCAACACCAGATGTGGGCAGCGCAGCACTTCGACTTCGAGGCGCCGAACAAATGGCTGACCTCGGGAGGTCTCGGCACGATGGGTTATGGCCTGCCCGCCGCGATCGGCGCTCAGCTGGGTAATCCTAACGCGCTGGTCATCGACATTGCAGGTGAAGCGTCTATCCAGATGAATATCCAGGAACTGGCAACGGCGACGCAGTACCGCCTCCCGGTCAAGATCTTCATCCTCAACAACCAGTATATGGGCATGGTCCGGCAGTGGCAGGAGCTGACCTATGAAAGCCGCTATTCGGAAAGCTATTCGGACAGTCTGCCCGACTTCGTGAAGTTGGGCGAGGCGTACGGCTGGAAGGGTATCCGCATCGAAAGGCCCGACGATCTCGACAGCGGCATCGCCGCGATGCTTGCTCATGACGGGCCGGTGATCGTCGACTGCATGGTCGCGAAACAGGCGAACTGCTTCCCGATGATCGCCAGCGGCAGCGCGCATAACGAGATGATCCTCGATCCGGTCGGGGTGGTCGGGACGATGGACGACGAAGCAAAGGCGCTGGTCTGATGCATATCAAGACCGGCCCCATCGAGCGTCACACGCTTTCCGTCACCGTGGACAACGAGTCCGGCGTGCTCGCGCGCATCGCGGGCATGTTCTCCGCGCGCGGCTATAATATCGAGAGCCTGACCGTCGCCGACATCAGCGCCGATGACGCGGTGTCGCGAATTACCATCGTGACGAGCGGCACCGCAGCGGTCATCGAACAGGTCGTGGCGCAGCTCGACCGGCTGGTCCCGGTGCACACGGTCACCGATCTGACGGTCCTGGGCGAGCATATCGAGCGTGAACTCGCGCTGGTGAAGGTCGCGGGCGTGGGCGAGCACCGGATCGAGGCATTGCGCCTTGCCGAGGTATTCCGGGCGAATGTGGTCGATACGACAATTTCGAGCTTCGTGTTCGAAGTGACCGGCGCATCGTCGAAGATCGACCGGTTCGTCGAATTGATGGGCGAAATCGGCCTCGTCGAGGTCGCCCGTACCGGCATCGTCGCCATGGCACGGGGCAAGACAGCAGTTTAGGAACGGGCGTCGCCCCGGCGGAGGCCGGGGCCGCTTGCGATTACAGTGCACTCTAACGATAGCGGCCCCGGCCTCCGCCGGGGCGACGGATGAATGGGGAATACAATGCGCGTTTATTATGACCGGGACGCCGATCTGGGCCTGATCAACAAGAAGAAAATCGCAATCGTCGGTTACGGGTCGCAGGGGCACGCCCATGCACAGAACCTGCGAGACTCCGGTGTCGCTGACGTCGCCGTCGCGCTGCGCGAAGGATCGGCCACTGCGAAGAAGGCGATCGACGCCGGTTTTGCGGTCAAGTCGAACAAGGAAGCGGCGGCGTGGGCCGACATCCTGATGATCCTCGCGCCCGACGAGCATCAGGCCGCGATCTGGGAGAACGACCTCAAGGGCAATATGAAGCCCGGTGCCGCGATTGCCTTCGCGCACGGCCTCAATGTCCATTTCGGCCTGATCGAACCGCCGAAAGACATCGACGTCATCATGATCGCGCCAAAAGGCCCCGGTCACACTGTGCGTAGCGAATATGTACGCGGCGGCGGCGTCCCCTGCCTCATCGCCATCCATCAAGATGCGACCGGCAATGCGCATGACGTGGCACTCGCCTATGCTTCCGGCGTCGGCGGCGGCCGTTCGGGCATCATCGAGACCAATTTCAAGGAAGAGTGCGAAACCGACCTGTTCGGCGAGCAGGCCGTGCTGTGCGGTGGCATCACCCATTTGATCCAGGCGGGCTTCGAAACGCTGGTCGAGGCCGGATACGCGCCCGAAATGGCCTATTTCGAGTGCCTCCACGAAACCAAGCTGATCGTCGACCTGCTGTATGAAGGCGGCATCGCCAACATGCGCTATTCGATCAGCAACACCGCCGAATATGGCGACATCACCACCGGACCGCGCATCATCACCGACGAGACCAAGGCCGAGATGAAGCGCGTACTGGCCGACATCCAGTCGGGCCGCTTCGTGAAAAACTTCGTTCTCGACAACCGCGCAGGCCAGCCCGAGTTGAAGGCCGCCCGCAAGGCCGCCGAAGCCCATCCGATCGAAAAGGTCGGTGCGGAACTGCGCGCAATGATGCCGTGGATCGGTGCCAACAAGCTGGTCGATCAAACGAAGAACTGAGCCGGTGTTCGAGGCACATCGGCGCCAGCTGGGCGCGCTGGAGACGGACAACCGTCTCCGCGCACTCACGCCGCTTCGGGGTGCCGATTTCTCGTCGAACGATTATCTGGGTCTCGCCGGATCCCCGCGGTTGCGCACCTTGCTGGCCGAAGGGATAGCGAAGGGCATTCCGGTTGGTTCGGGTGGGTCACGCTTGCTGCGTGGCAATCATGACGTCCATGAAGCGCTCGAAGTCTTTGCTGCCCGCCATTACGGCAGCGAGTCGGCGCTGTATTTTGCCACCGGCTTTGCAGCAAACGCGGCGCTGTTCGCGACCCTGCCGCAGCGGGGTGACCTGATCGTCCATGACACGTTTATTCACGCAAGCGCGCGTGACGGGATGAAGCTTGGCCGTGCCGATTGCGTCGGCGCAGCCCATAATGACGCGCAGGCGTACGACGACGCGATCGTGGCGTGGCGCACCGCGGGCGGTACGGGAACGCCCTGGATTGCGGTCGAGAGCCTCTACAGCATGGACGGCGACCGCGCGCCGATTGCCGAACTCGCCGCCGTCGCCGCGCGTCACGACGCGATGCTGATCATTGATGAGGCGCACGCGACCGGCGTGTTCGGCCCGGAAGGACAAGGGCTGTCGCACGCACTTGCCGGGAGGGAGAACGTCATCACGCTGCATACCTGCGGCAAGGCGCTGGGCTGCGAAGGCGCGCTGCTCTGCGGCCCGAAGGTCGTAACTGACTTCCTCGTCAATCGCGGGCGGCCCTTCATTTTCTCGACTGCACCGTCCCCGCTGATGGCGTGGCTGGTGCACCGGGCAATCGGGATTATCGCCAGCGAACCGGAACGTCGTAACCGGCTCAAGGCTCAGGTTCGTCAAGCGGAGACTCTGCTTGCGCGGCTCGGCATTCCGACCAGCGGCTCGCAAATCCTGCCTGTGATTATCGGCGACAACGGTCGGACGATGCGGATTGCTGCCGCCCTGCAGGACGCCGGATTCGATATTCGGGGCATACGCCCGCCGACTGTTCCGCAGGGAACGGCGCGGCTGCGCGTGTCGATCACGCTCAACGTCGATGCACCCGGCGTGGAGGCCATGGCAGGCGCCCTTGCAGAGGCTATGGCAACCGCATGATCTCGCGCTTCGTCATTACCGGCACCGATACGGGTATCGGTAAAACGATATTCTCGGCCGCGCTCGCCGACGCGTTGAAAATACCCTATTGGAAGCCGATCCAGGCGGGTCTCGAAGAGGAGACCGACAGCGAGACCGTCGCGCGACTGACAAGCGTGGAGATCATCCCCGAAGCCTATCGCCTTGCCACACCCGCCTCCCCCCACCTCGCCGCCGAGCGGGACGGCATCACGATCGACGCGGCATCGCTCCTGCCCCCGACTGGCACGCTCATCATCGAGGGCGCGGGGGGCGCGCTGGTGCCGGTGACGCGCGACTGCCTCTACGCCGACCTGTTCGCGCGCTGGCAAATCCCCGTCATCGTCTGCGCGCGCACGGCGCTCGGGACGATCAACCACAGTTTGATGACGGTCGAAGCGTTGCGCAGTCGCGGCGTCCCGATCCACGGTCTTGCCTTCATCGGGGAGCCTGTACCGGACAGCGAGGCGATCATCCCGACGCTCGCCGGGTGCAAGTATCTGGGCCGCCTGCCCAGGCTCGATCCGCTCGATCGCAACACACTCTCCGCTGCATTCGCCATGCAGTTCAACCTAGCCGATTTCCTGTGAGCGCGGTCTGGCATCCCTTTACGCAACACGGACTATGTGAGCCGGTGCCGCTGATCGAGCGGACCGAAGGCGCGGTGCTGTTCGGCACCGACGGGCGGCAATGGATCGACGCCATCTCGTCCTGGTGGGTGACGACGCATGGTCACGCCCACCCGCGCATCATGGCGGCGATCCGCGCCCAGACCGAACGCCTCGACCAGTTGATCTTCGCGGGCTGGACCCACGAGCCTGCAGAAACGCTGGCAGCCGAGCTCGTCCGCATCACACCGGAACCGCTTGCCCGCGTGTTCTTTTCCGACTCGGGATCGACCAGCGTGGAGGTCGCGCTGAAAATGGCGCTCGGCTATTGGGCCAACATCGGAGATCCGCGCAGCACCATCGTCGTGATGGAGCACAGCTATCACGGCGACACCATCGGCGCGATGTCGGTCGGCGCGC
>JBDUBD010000121.1:0-7328 GCA_040004295.1 Sphingomonadales bacterium
CCGCCCAATCAACGCTGATCTATTGCGGCGAAGTGGCGTTTGCCAAGCATTTGCAGCAGGTCGAAGATGCCGTTGCCGACGGGACGCTGGACCCCGATGGCGCCGCCGTAATGCGTGAGATCGTGGCGATCCTGACCGGTTACCCGACGGTAATAGAGAAGGGCGCGCACCCTATCGCCGTTTCGCTAGCGGGCGAATTGGCGGGCGCCGATCGCATGATCCGGACGCCCGCGGCAATGGCGGCTATTACAAAACTTATCGGTGCCTGAACCCGATCATGGGGCACCGCTTCTCGATCACACCGGCGCATATCCGGTTGGATCGTGTGATCTGTAAGGATGCAAACATTGGCCGGTGAACAAGATCTTGGAGCCAGTGCCGCCCGCCCGCTTGCGGAAACCATGGCGGAACGTCGAATCGCATTGAGCGATACGCTATTCCGCGACAAAGTGGTGCTGGTCTCCGGCGGCGCGACGGGCATCGGTCGGGCGCTGGTCTGGATACTGGTGCGGCTGGGGGCCAAGGTCGTGACCTGCGGTCGATCGCCGGAAAAGCTGGATGTCTTGCGCGAGGAGTTGGCTGAATATGGCCATTCTATCCTTGCCGTTCCGACCGACATCCGCAAAGCGGAGGATGTTGCCGCGCTCTTCGGGCGGGTGCAGCAGGCTCATGGTCGGCTTGATTTGCTGATCAACAACGCCGGTGGACAGTTTCCGCAGGCCGCGATCGACATGAGCGCCAATGGTTTTCGCGCGGTGGTCGACAACAACCTGTTCGGCACTTGGTCGATGATGCAGACCGCCGCACGCCATTGGCGTGACACGGGCACACCCGGCTCAATCGTCAACGTGGTTGCCGTCGTGGAGCGTGGCATCCTTGGTGCGGCGCATACGACCGCCGCACGCGCCGGGGTCATTTACCTGTCCAAGACCGTCGCCGTAGAGTGGGTTCCGTTGAAAATCCGTGTCAATTGCGTGGCGCCGGGTACCATCTTCACCGAAGGCATGGCTGGCTATCCTGAAGCAGCGAAGAAGACGTTCGCACGGAGCAATCCGATGCTTCGGCTCGGTGATCCGTGGGAAATCGCCGAGTCGTGCCTGTTCATCGGATCCGACGCCAGCTCATTCACCACGGGTGAAATTTTACGTGTCGATGGTGGCGGACAACTCTGGGGTGAGCAATGGACGCAGGGTAAGCCCGACTATTTCGTTGAGTAACGATCGCCGCGAGACTGGGATGACGCCAACCTCGCACTATGCGCGCGGTTCGGGCTCTCGAGCGATGCCGGGCAGGCTTTCGGGCTTGCCCGGCACCAATTCTACAGGATGATGCTGATCTTGCCGTGCGGCTGCAGACTATTCATGCCCAGCACAACGCGCTTCGAACGAATGCGAAGCGCGCCACCCACTTCTATGATCGTGTAGTAGATGTGACCGATATAGGTATCGGTGACGTTGTGCTTCGAGCGATAAGTCGTGAAACTGCAGGCAAGGTGCACACCGCGCTCATCGGCGCTTTCGATGCGGACATTGCATATCATTCGAACGGTGACCGAATGAGGCCACTCGGCATGCGCCGTCGGCTTTTTGAGCCGAGTGACGCGATGGCTCAGTCTTTTGTAATCATCCGCGATGTAAAACAGGGTATTATCGGGCTGGGCTTCAAAACCTTTGCCCATCGTCGGCACTTCATAAACAGAGTCGGGCGTGAATAGTTCGTACCACTCGTCGAGCCGCCACTGGTCGAGCAGAGCAGATTCGAGATAGAGAAAGTCCTCATATTCGACGCGACTGCGCGGGACCGCAACTTGGCGGACTTCAACCAGATCCTGCACGGCCATCATTCGCCCTCCATACGGCGGTTCCACTCGCGCCAAAATGCCCGCATCTGCGCCTCGTCGTCCCCGCGCGGCGTTTCGCGCTTCATCCCGCGTGAAATATCGTTCCAGGGCGCGAATTTTGCTGAACGATAGCCACGCTGCGCGGATTCGAGTGCCTCTACATCGTCTGGTGTTGCAAAGCCTCCCGGTCCGAGAAATTCGAGGAAGTTGTTCAGTCGCCTGTGCCGCGCTTCGGGGGCCTCCCCAACCGGGGCCAGGGCCCATGATCGAACGGTCATCAAATCCGGCGCTGTTGGGTAAAAGGTGCGCACTGTGATGGCCAGGATGTCGTTGATCACGAGATTAGGGAAAACACCCATGTTTCGATCGCGGTCGGCAATTTTCAGCGCGCGCTCGGGGCCCACGCGTTCGGTGAGTTCGGCGACCATTCGCTTTTCGGCTGCCTTCCCTTCCTCGCCCCAGGTCGGGATGGATCGCGCAATCGGTCGCCCCCAAGGCGCGCGAGTTTCTACAAGGGCATGGCCGTTACCCAGGTCATGCGCGAAGTTGATCTCGTCCAGCGCCTTCAGGTCTACCGCTTCGGGACCGCCCAATTCGTCGATCAAATAACCGAAGTAAGTCTCGTGCGTCTCTGACGCATGAAACCCGTCATTGCTGTTCTCTACGAGCAATTTCCAGTTCGCCCGGATGCTGTATTCCTGTGTGCCGCCGACTATCTCCATTCCGTTCGGCGAATGATCGGCAACAAGATCGATGACGTCGGCCGCGCCCGCGAGATAGTCGGTCAAGGGACCGATGTTGGCATCATAGCTGATGAAAAAGAAGTCGCGATACGAGTCCAGCTTGGGCACCCGCGCGAGATCCACGGCACCGTCGCAGTCGAAACCATCAGGATATGTGTTGGGCCTGCTCTTGGTCGCAAACTTGCCATTATTGTTGAACGCCCAGCCGTGATAGAAGCACTTGAAGCTGATCGCATTCCCAGTTGGCTCGCGGACGACCTGCGCCCCGCGGTGCGGACAAACGTTGATGAACGCCTGGAACTCACCTTTGCGACTGCGGTTGAAGATCAACTCGCGTCCACCGACGTGGCGCGTCAGAAAATCATTGGGATTCTTGAGCTCGGAAGCATGGCCAAGATAAAGCCACGAGCGATCGAAAATTCGCTCTTTCTCCATCTCCAGCACTTCCTGGCTGGTAAATGCCTCGCGGCTGACCTTGAACGTCGCGGCCTGCGCGTCCTCCTGCACCCATCGGCCCTTTTTGTTATCAGGCTTTAAAAGCGTCGCCATCACCCTACTCCATAGTGGCGTCGTCAGCGATCATACGAGCCGGTGCCAAGTGCAAAGGCCTTCGAATTCGCAGCGCGCTGAACACATGTTAGTACAGACGTTTCATATTCGCTAGCGCAAAAATAGCATCTGCTGCGCTCCAAAGCCTCGCTCTTATTTACGATCGCGGAGGTTGAATGGCGCGCGGAGCCGCAATCAACGAGTATGCGGCAAATTCGGCTCTGCGATTGCATGTCGGCGACCCAGTGCGCACATTCGTATCTGAATTCCCCTTCCTCCTCGCGCCGAACAGAGCAGTAGAACGCGAAGCGGAAATAGCGACGCCGCCGTGTTGAAAACATGGTGAGATTATGGTCCAATATGATTAAAGCGTTTGAATAAAAAATGAGGGAGGAACCGTGATGAAGCATAGGCTGGAGGGCAAGGTCGCCATCGTCACGGGTGCCGCCGGTGGCATGGGCCGCAGCTATGCACTTCACCTCGCCAAGCTGGGCGCAGACGTCGCCATTTTCGACAAGGATCTGGAGGCGGGCAAGCGGGCCGGCGAGTATGCGGCAGACAGCGTTGCGCAAGAGATCCGTGATCTGGGTCAGCGAGTCATCGCAGTCCAGGCCGATCTTTCCAGCCGGGCGGAGGCGCAAGCGGCCGTCGAGCGGGCCGCGCGGGAACTGGGATCGATCGACATCATCGTAAATAACGCGGGTGGCGCGATCACTCCGGCCGCCCAAAGTTACGCAACCAACTCGCCCGACGACGACATCGAATTGCTGATCGGTGTGAACTTCCTGAGCGCGGTCTATTGCTGTCAAGCGGCTGTGCCGCTGATGACCACGCCCGGCGGCTCCATCATCAATATCGTCACCTTCGGCGTCTTCTCTGGCGACAGCCAGGGGAAATACGCCATCTACTCGGGGGCGAAGGCCGCGCTACTGACCTATACCCGCCATCTCGCGGTCGAGCTCGGTCCGGTCGGCATTCGGGCCAATTGCATAGCGCCAGGGCTCATCCACACCCCCCGCGTTGCGGCTGCCGCAGCCGCGCGCGGCATTGGCACGGAAGATCAGGCCGCAGGCATTCCACTTCGCCGGTTCGGTAAGGTCGAAGATATGGTCGGCGCTGTAGAATTTCTCGGCAGCGACATGTCAAACTACATCACCGGCGAATGCATTCGAGTCACCGGCGGCCTCGGTCTGGTGTCATTGTGATCGCGTTACCCCGCTCCCCACAGGACGACGAGAACTCGGCAAAATCGCGTTACGGGTCAGAAAGATGGTTTTGAAGGAGAGCTTAATCCAGGTCGAGCGCCGCGAAGGCTTCGCGATTGTCATGCTCAATCGGCCGGAGCGCATGAACGCGCTCATTCCGGAGATGCTGGCCGATTTCGACGCCGCGATGCATGAGCTGGACGAGGACCCGGGCATTCTCGCCGTTGTCCTGACGGGCAAGGGCAAAGCCTTTTGCGTAGGCCTCGACGTTGCCACGTTGCAGGAGAAAGGGCCGGAACCTTTCCTGCCGTTCAATCCGGCGCGGACCATCAGCCAGTGGAATGGGCCCGTAATCGCCGCGATCAATGGCCTTGCCGTCACCGGCGGCTTCGAAATCACGGTCGCCTGCGATATCGTGCTGGCTTGCCCTGAGGCTGCATTCGTCGATACGCATTCCCGGGTGGGACTGCTTCCCGGCTGGGGCCTTTCGGTTCGCCTGCACCGCGCGATCGGCATCTACCGTGCCAAAGAGCTCGAACTAACCGGGCGGCGTCTTCCAGCGGCAGAAGCGGCAGACTGGGGACTGATCAACCGGGTGGTGCCCGCCGACGAGCTTCTGGATGCTGCCTGCGCGATGGCTCGAACCATCGCTGATGGCGCGCCCGGCCTGCCCGCGGAAACGAAGTCGCTTATCGACAAGGTTAGCCTGGTGCCGATGGCAGAAGGGCTCGCGCTTGAACAGCAAGTCGGATTCGAACGCCAGGCTCGAAGCGGACGCTCGCTGTCCTTTACACATGTTGGCCAGTCGAAATGACAAAAGGCTGTCTCAGCGCGATCGGCGCTCGTTTTATCAACCGATCACCCGAATTTCCACAGTGCCTTATTGGAGTAAAGTAAGATGAACGTTGAAACCAAATTCGTAGACGTCGATGGTGCGCGTATCGCCTACGTCGAGGTTGGCCAGGGCAAGCCGCTTCTGATGCTGCAGGGCGGCGGGCCGGGTGCGAGCGGCATCAGCAACTACCGCCGCAACATCGATGAATTGTCGGTGGGGCGCCGGCTGATCATTCCCGACCTTCCCGGCTATGGCGACAGCGAAGACAAGCTGGGCTTCGACGATATGCACAAGGACCTTGGCAAGTTCCTGCTGCACTTCATGGATGCGCTAAGTCTCGACAAAGTCGATTGCATCGGCAACTCGATGGGCGGCATGACGACGATGGGTGCAGTTATTCAGTCGCCCGAGCGTTTCAACAAGCTCGTGCTCATGGGTCCGGCGGGCTTCGTGCCGGCGTTCACGCCGCTGCCGACCGAAGGCATGCGGCGGATGCATGTGTGCATGACCGGTGAGGGTCCAACGCGCGAAAAGATGCGTGGCGTGATCGAGTGCCTGGTCCACGACACTTCGATCATCACCGATGAACTGCTCGACGAACGTGTTGCAGCGGCCTCACGCCCGGGGCGCTTCCAACCGTTCGCGCGTCCGTTCGGTGAACTGTGGCGTGAGGATCTGCGTAGCCTCAAGCATGAAATCCTGCTGATCTGGGGACGTGAAGATCGCGTGGTCCCGCTCGATATTGCCCCGGGGCTGCTGCAAAGCTTCCCCAATGCCGAGCTCTACATCATACCCAACTGCGGGCACTGGGTGCAGTGGGAGAAGGCCAAGGATTTCAATCGGATCGTCGGGGGTTTCCTGGACCGGTAAGACGAACCATCCGGCCCGTGGCCGATGGGGGATTATGCGCCCCTGTCGGCCGCGAGCTCGATTGCGCCGGCTGAATCGGGCGGCGCTGCCCGCCGTCCGACGGTCGTCTTCAGTAAAGCTGACGTAGCATTTCCTTGCTGAACGGCTTTAGCGCGGCGAGATCGCCAGCGCGCACGATCTCAGCCCAATCGGGATTGGCGAGCAAAGCACGACCGACCGCTACAAGATCGAATTCTTCTGCGGTCAGGCGCTGCAAAAGATTGTCCAGTGACCCCGTCTGCGCGTTCTGGAACGTCACTCGGGTATCGTTGCCTGAAACGAAATCACTGTCGAGGCCGACATTGCCGACCGTGATCGTGGGCTTTCCGGAAATTCTCTTCACCCAACCCGCGAGGTTGAGATCGCTGCCAGGAAATTCCGGCTGATGATAGCGTCGGGTGCTGCAGTCGAAGATATCGACCCCTGCCGCGACGAGCGGGTCCAGAAACTGCTCAAGCGACGCTGAATCCGTTACCAGGCGCGCTTGATAATCCTGCTGCTTCCATTGCGACCACCGCAGGATGATCGGATAGGCGGACCCTACCCGCTCCCGCACTGCGGCAACGATCTCCGCAGCGAAGCGCGCGCGGTTGGCGATGCTGCCACCATAACGATCCGTGCGCCGATTGCTCTTCTCCCAGAAGAACTCGTCAATCAGATATCCGTGTGCCGCATGGATTTCGACACCGTCAAAGTTCAGTCGCTGTGCATCGGCGGCGGCGGCGGCAAAAGCTTCGATTACGTCGTCGATATCAGCTTCTGTCATTTCGTGACAAAGCGGTTCGAGCGATTGCGTGAGGCCGGACGGCGTGTAAGCGGGAACAGACGGATCGGGCAAAGTTCCCGGATGCCGCGCCGAGCCCGTGTGCCAAAGCTGCGGCACGATGCGCCCACCATTTGCGTGCACCGCATCGACGACGCGCTTCCAGCCCGAAAGCGACTCTTCACCGTAGAAGAACGGCACCTTCTGATAGGCGTTGGCCGCAGGGTGATTGATGCATGTGCCCTCGGTCACGATCAATCCGATCGACTTCGCTCGACGTGCGTAATAGTCGCGCACATCGTCGCCGGGGACGTTGTCCGGCGAATGGTGCCGGGTCATCGCCGCCATGACAAGGCGGTTGCGCAGCTTGAGATCACCAAGCTGGAAGGGCTGGAACAGTACTTCGACGATGCTCACTTCAACTACTCCAGATCGTTCAAAGAGAGGCCGGTGACCGACATCCTCGTCAGGGGATGCGGCCTTC